>CAYILY010000013.1:0-15008 GCA_964364395.1 uncultured Gammaproteobacteria bacterium
TGCGCATTGGCATTATCTCCGCCATCAGCCGCTTAATCCACGACCCGAAATTCACCCGCAATTTATCCGCCCTTTCCCAAGAAATATTAAAAATCACCTTGCAAGCCATTCCCTGCCACCAGGCTTTTTTAGCCGTTTACCCCAAGCATAACCCCGAGCATTTAAAAATCCTGGCTTCCTCCGGCCTCTCCCCCAAAGAACTGCCCCAGGAACTGCCAACGGATACGGATAAATACTTAAGCCAATTGCACCGCGCCGATAATGAAATATTAGTCCGCAGCGAGCACTACGCCCGCACGCACAAAGTTTTTTACGCCAAACGCAATTTGCTCGGCCGCGCCATCCGCATTGAAAATAAAAACGTGGGCATTATCCTCTTAGCCGATAAAATTAGCGGCGAATTTACCACCCAAAATAGTTTAGTCCTACAAATCATCGGCAGCCAAATCGCTTTTGCCTTGGAAGAAGCTTTTGGCCATGAAAAAGAACAAGTGCGTGAAGAGCTGGGCCGCAAATATATCGGGTTTTAAGGGTTGATTTTTATAAATAAGCTGTGCTATTCTTAGGAACGCTAACAGTCCATACGCCCTCGTGGTGAAATGGATATCACGACAGGCTTCGAACCTGTTATTCCCCGTTCGAATCGGGGCGAGGGCATATTAGCGGTTCGACTTGCCCGCCGAAATTTTAACGAAGGCGGGTCCCCTCCGGGCGCATACGCGCCGTTAGCTCAGCCTGGTAGAGCAATTGCCTCTTAAGCAAATGGTCGGGGGTTCAAATCCCTCACGGCGCACCAAAAACCAGCCTAGGGTTTAAACCCTAGGCTGGTTTTTATTATTTTATGATTTCAATGAATCTTTCAGCGTTTTGCCGGCTTTAAATTTGGGAACAGTCACGGCCGGAATCTGGATGCGCTCGGTCGGCTTTTGCGGGTTCACGCCGGCCCGGGCTTCGCGCTTGCGAGCCGAAAAAGCGCCAAAGCCGGTCAGCACCGCCTCGCCGCCTTCTTTTAATATCTGGATAACCACTTCTTCAAAGGCATTTAAAACATCTTCCACTTCTTTTTTAGAAATATTGGAGCGGGTGGCCACGCGGTCGATAAGTTGGTCTTTGTTTACCTTCGGCATATGAATCTATTGTAGCAAAAAGAGGAAACCAGGCAAGTTAAATATTAATAAACTCTTGAATACGCTCAATTTTTCCGGCTTTGCCGGTTTTATTATCAATTTCCAGCACCACGCCATTAACCACGGCCTCGCCGGATTCTGGAATCTCGTGCGGCCGCGGCAACTGGTCTAAAAATTGCTGAATAATGCCATCTTTAATATCGCCAATCACCGAATCAGTGGCCCCGCACATGCCAATATCGCTGATGTAGGCCGTGTGCCCGGACAAAATCCGCTCATCAGCGGTGGGCACATGGGTGTGCGTGCCCAGCACCGCGCTGGCGCGGCCGGCGGCATACCAGCCAAATCCCTGCTTCTCGGAAGTAGCTTCAGCATGGAAGTCGACAATCACCACTTTTACGCCCTTCGGCAATTCGGACATAACTTTATCCAAAGCATGGAAAGGGTTATCGCATTTTTCGTGCATAAAAATCTGGCCCATGATATTTATCACCGCCACTTTGGTAGTACCCACTTCAATGACTTTAAAACCAACCCCCGGGACATTACCCACCCAGTTCACCGGTCGTACGAGAGGTAATTTTGAATCTTGAAATAAAGTTAAACCCTCGCTCTTCCGGGCCCAATGGTTGCCGGTGGTAAAAAATTCCGCTCCCGCGGCGCGGACTTCTGCAAAAGTTTGAATAGTTAAACCCACGCCATGGGCAATGTTCTCGACATTGGCAATAGTTAAATCCGGCTCTAATTTTTTTCGCCACTTAGGCAAAACTTGCGCCACGGCGGCTCTCCCTATTTTGCCGACAATATCGCCGATAAATAGTATCTTCATACGGCAGGAGTATAGCAAAGGAATGGGGTTTTTACAAATAAAATGATAAACTCAAATTATGAAAAATAAACTAATAAAATACCTGCCGCCAATAATATTAACCGCCTTAGTCTTTGGCTTGTATTATCAAACTTTGGCGTATAATATTTTTTTGGAAGACAGCGCTGAATTTGTCGCCGCCAGCCACACGCTTTCTATTGCCCACCCCTCGGGCTATCCCTTGTACTTACTGACAACCAAACTAATCTCGCTTGTTCCCTTCCTCCCGACCGTAGT
The DNA here is from genome assembly GCA_964364395.1 of uncultured Gammaproteobacteria bacterium. Lineage (GTDB taxonomy): Bacteria > Patescibacteriota > Patescibacteriia > UBA2169 > UBA2169 > CAYILY01. The sequence continues at coordinate 2,233 of CAYILY010000013.1, forward strand.
CGAGCGGGTTAATTTTGTATCTTTATTCTGGTCAGTCTTAGCGGTTCTGGGATTATATTTCTGCCTCGCCAAACTCTATAAAAAAACCATTGCCTGGGGCTTAAGTTTATTATTTGCCATCACGCCCTTGGTCTGGCAACAAGCTACTTACGCGGAAGTTTATTCTTTGAACACATTTTTTTTAGTGCTTTTATTCTGGCTCTATTTGCGCTATCACGCCCAGCCAAACCATAAACGATTATATATTTTAATTTTTATCTACAGTCTGTCGCTAACGAATCACTATTTACCCCTCGTTCTGGTACCGTTAATTGGTATATGGCTATATAAAATCCTTTGTCTTGAAACTCGAAACTTGAAACTCGAAACTTTAAAACTCTTCGGTTGCTTCCTCCTCGGCCTTACCCCTTATCTCTACATCCCCATCCGCGCAGCTATGCACCCGGCTTTTAGCTGGTTTAGCGGCGATATCACCAAACTCCTTTCCTATAATATCGCTTATGGCCACCAAATATCCGGCAGTACTTTGCGCTATTTTTTTGATGTGATTCAAAGCATAGTCCAAAGCTTTGGCTGGCTGGGTTTGGCTTTAGCCCTGGGCGGGGCATTATTCATGGCCTTGCATAAACACTATCTCCGCCACTTAGTAATAATCGGCAGCCTGTTGTTTGCCGTTGTGATGACCATTGCTTTGGTGGGTGGCCAAGGCTACACAGTTTTCGCCAGCCAGTTCTATAAAACTTTGCACGGACCCATGCTGTTAATCGCCATAATCGCTATTGGCTATTTCCTGCAAACAACGCTTGACCGCGGCTATAAGTATAAATTATTTTATCCGTTGCTTTTTTTATTGTTTATCCTGCCCATCCTAAACTTGGATGAAACTTTTACCCAGAATAACCGTAGTCAATATGTTTTCTTGGAAAACTATTCGCGCGCGCTGCTTGAATCTTTGCCCCCCCAGGCCACGCTGTTCGTCCATCATGATGAAATTATTAATGACCCGATTGTCTTTTCGCTAGCCTACCAGCGCTATGTTAACCATCAACGCCCCGACGTAACAATTAACAGCTTAACGCCGATCTTTACTCCACCAACTAATTTTCCGGTCTGGGAACTTAAAGATTATGGTTATGAAAAAATAAAACTGGTGGAAAAACATCTAACCAAGGAAGTCACCACCTTTCCGTTTGGCAAAAGACAAAGCAATGGCTTTGTTTACGAGCTTGGACAACCGGCCACCATCACGAATTATTACATACCTGATAATCTGAATTTACCGGCCACCAATGATAATCTGTTCCATCGTTCGCTTTTGGCTAAATATTATTACGACCAGGCGGCCCGGCTCTATGGCCAAGGCAAAATCAAAAGCGGGCAATGGTTTTTAATCCAGGCTATTAACTATGATCCGCAAGAATTCAGTCCCTATTATTACCGCGTGACCGCCTTGCGCGATAGCTATTTAAAACACTAGCCCAGCCCTTCACAAAGGGCTGCGGTTGACGTAAACAAGCTAATAATACTAAAATTCTGCTTGAGCCAACTGGCGGGCCTGCCCGCCGATTCGGCGGGCGTAGGCGGGTGTAGCACAATGGTTAGTGCACCAGTTTTCCAAACTGGGTACGAGGGTTCGATTCCCTTCACCCGCTCCAAACAATTTTGATTTCCTATCCCCTGCCTCCTCCTTGTTTTATTATAATTTCCTTGTATTGACAAATTTTCCTTGCGTGCTATAATAACCCCCTATGAATCAAACTGCCACTATCACCCACAAAAGACAATTCACGATTCCGGTGCGTGTTTATAACGAGCTCGGGTTGCGCGCCGGGGACAAAGTGCTGGTGACGCACGCCGACGGCAAACTGCTGATTGAACCCATGGCCCGACTGGTTGATAAATTAGCGGGTTCGGTCACGGTGCCTGATCGCTTTAAGCATCTTAAAAACACCGACATTCTTATCAAAAAAGCCAAACAAGAATATTTTAAGCAACGAGCATGATATTTGTTGACACTAATTATTTTTTGCGATTCCTGCTCAATGATAATGAGGCACAACACCAGACAGCCAAACAGCTGTTTCGCGACGGGGCCGAAGGAAAAATAAAACTTGGCACTTCCATCATCGTCTTCTTTGAGCTTTACTGGGTGCTCAAAAGTTTTTACGAAAAGGAAAAAACCGACATTATTTCCATTCTCGACGGCGTCTTGCAAATGGAGTTTATTGAATTAGCGGAAAGACCGCAACTCAAGCATGCTCTGGCGCTATTTTCTGATAATGCCATTGAACTTCAGGATGCTTTTAATATTGTTTTCGCCTGTTCCCGCCCGGCTACGGATTTTAAAACATTTGATAAAAAGCTGAACAAAGTTTTTCACGAAAAAACCGCTTATGAAGGCGGGCTCCCCTTACCCGCTTTGAAAAAATTATTAAATTAATTTTAAAATATGTCCAACTACCCTCTAAGTCCATATAAACAAGTTGGTAATTTATTATTTATTTCCGGGCAAATCGGCCAAAAAGATGGCCGGCTAGTGGCGGATAATTTAGAAGAACAGGTGAAGCAAGCTGTGGACAATATCACGGCCATTTTGCAACAAAATGGAATGGGATTAAATAATGTAATAGATGTTACCGCCTTTTTAGTAGACCAAAATGACTACGCGGCTTTTAACGAAGTTTATTCTAAATCTTTTACCGAGCCTTATCCGACCAGAACCACAGTCACCGTAAAATCTTTGCCTTTGGGAGCTAAAGTGGAAATTAAAGCGATTGCTTCAAAATAAAAGCCGGGCATTGCTGCTCGGCTTTTTGAAAAAGGAACGAACTCCCGATGGCTTTTTGCTCAAGGCGCCAGGAGGCCAAGCTCCTTGGCCAACGCGCCCACGAGCGGCGCCACGGCCTCGGGCGAAAGATAAATTTTGGTTTGGTTATCTTGAACGCGCACCACGGCCGCGGGATTGATTGTTTCCGTGATACGCTTCAGCTGGCCGTTCAAACGCGGTTCGCCCAGCTCAATCACAGTCACGCAAGCGCTGGGTATGCCGTCGAGGTGAGAATCCTTCTTCACTCCTACGAGCAGGCCGCTCGTAGCCGGTTCCTGGCCAATAACGGCCTTAACCTGCCAGGCATCTTTAGCCGTCGGATTGGGCAAAAGGCGGATAGTAACGTCGAGCCGCTCGGCCAGGCGCAGACAACCGGCCATGACGAACTGATGTCCGCTTTCCGCGAAAAGAAAAGACTGATAATGCGACAACCGTGAAACCAAAAGCGGCAACCGCCCCGGAACCATGTTCGGGTCAAGGGCAAAGATGGCGCCGCTTTCCTTACACAGATCGCAAGGTACGCCCAGCGCGCCAGCCAAAATCACCGCGATCAAGTCCGTGGCATCGCGACCAAGCAAAACTATCCGGCCACGGTCCAGGCCAAAGTAACCGGCCATAACGGTGATACTGGTCTGCCAGGCCAAATGGATCAAATTGCCGGCATTGACCCTCGAAAAGTGCGCGTTAAAAGGATCGTCGCCGGCCCAAGCTTCCAGGCCAATATCCTTAGCCGTGATCATCTGGACAACCACACCTATCTCGCGCAGGCGCGCGGTTAAAAGCGCCGCCGACTCGATCTCGCCCTGGGCAATATACTCCGCCTGTTGCCATGGATTGTCCGGAAACAAACGCTTTGACTCGGCTATCCGCATATCGGTTACGCCCTTGGCCGCACTGATGGGCACCACCAGATGCGCGCCGGTCGCTCGCTGGTGCTGGGCTAGTGATTCCGCGATTTTGCCATAAGCTAGCGCATCCGGCAAAAGGCCGCCGCCGATCTTGATGATTTTTACCTGGTTCAAAAAAGCCAATGTATCCATTTGGGACCTCCCCCATGGGTGAACTGTGAATGCAAAATGAAACATGAATTGTCAAAGTCCGGCAAGGCGCAAAAAAACCGCCTGTTGAGCGGTTCCGCAGTTCTGATATCTTTTATATACTAAAAGATTACCATCGCTGCGGACGGGTCTTGATAGTCTTTTTGGAAATCAAGTTAAGATTATTTTTCATAGCCTTAAACTAAGGATAGCAAATACAAATAAGTTGTCAATCATAAAACCCCCGCCGAATCGGCGGGGGTTTTATATACTCCTCAATCCGCCGTCAGGCTGGATTGATATTGTTGATTGCTAGGGACTCGAACATATATTGCTGAATTTCTCGATCGATTGGCAATTAAGTCTAGAAATTTTAATAACCATAGCATAGGTTTAGGCTTAATTTTTAAAAGCTATCGCTGGAAAGGCTAATAAAAGCACCATGAATACCTTTTTTAGCTAGTCCGAGCGCGTTTGGTTTTAAAAGGACACGAAAAGACACATCTTGGCCGAGATGTGTCTAGATGAGGAAACTCACTAAAGGAAGTATAGCACACCTAATGACAAAAGTCAATGTATAGACTAAAATATGGCTATGTCATTGACGCGCTCAATCGCCAAAAATACCGCTTACTTAACCATTGGAAAAATAATTTCCACGGTTTTGGGTGTAATCACGGTCGCGCTCCTTTTGCGCTATCTTTCGCCGGATGATTATGGCCGTTACACCACGGCCATAGCCTTTGTTTTGCTGTTAGGCACTGTCACGGACTTTGGCCTGAACCTGACTACTACCCAGGACATCTCACTTCCTAATACCGACACTGCTAAAACCTTATCCAGTGTGTTCACTTTCCGCTTGTTGGCTAATATTGTGCTGGCGGCGCTGCTGCCGTTTATTTTAAACTGGTTTCCTTATGAGCCCGTTGTTAAACAGGCGATTTTAATTTTAACTGTCTTGTTTTTCAGCACTACGCTATTTCAAGTTCTGGCTAGTTATTTTCAGTCTACTTTAGAAGCCGGCAAAGTCGCCGTCGCTGACCTGTCTGGCAAAATTGCTTTATTTGTTTTAACCGTCTTAGCCGTGGCCTGGCGGTTTTCTTTTAACGAAATAATGCTGACTATCAGCTTAAGCGCCTTGCTCCAGCTATGGCTTTTAATCCATTTTTTGAATAAAAAAATTACGCTAAAATTATCCATTGATTGGGCCATCTGGAAACGGATCATGGCTAAAACCTGGCCGATCGCGGTGTCGGTGGTTTTAACTACTATCTACTTTAAAGGTGATACCTTGGTGATGTCCTTAACCCGCTCGTACGAAGACGTGGGTATTTATGGCGCGGCTTATAAAATTCTGGAAGTGCTAATATCCCTGCCTATCTTATTCATGGGCCTGGTGTTGCCCCAGTTGGCCCGCAGTTTTGGCGAGGGAGACAAGCAAAAATTCGGCCGTTTGTTACAAAAAGCCTGGGATGGGTTGTGTTTATTCACTTTGCCCATGATTGCGGGGACTATAGTTTTAGCCAAACCAATTATTGCTTTAATTGCCGGGCCAGGCTATGAGAGTGCCGCCGGAGTGTTGCAAATTTTAATTGTCGCCACGGGTATTATATTTTTGGGTAGTTTGTTCACTCACGCCATTGTGGCCGTGAATGAACAAAAATCCATGATTATCTATTATTTAATCGCCGCCATTGTGGCGGTGGCGTTGTATATTAAATTTATTCCGATTTATAGCTACTACGCCGCCGCTATTACCACGGTCATAGCCGAACTGCTGATTTCTTTAGCCGCGTTTTATAAAGTCAGAAAAAAAGCCGCCTTTAAGTTGTCGCTCGCCTCATTTGGCAAAACCTTAACAGCCAGTATTTTCATGGCCGCGGCTATCTACTATCTGCCGGCCTGGCCGCTCGCTATTTTAATTCCAGCGGGCGCGGCCGTTTACGCTCTGGTGGCTTGGTTTATTAAAGCCTGGCCGCATTCAATCCATTCATGAGCATTTTAGTCATTGGCAAAACCCAGGATGCCTGGTCAAAAATAATTTTAAAAAACTGCCCCGCCGCGAGGGCGCATAAAATCTTATTGTTACCCAATAAACTGGGTCAAGTGCTTTTATCTTTGCCCGGAAGAATTCTCGGCTACCGCGTAGTTTGGCTGTCTGACAATAATGCGCTGGCAAAAATCCACGCGCATTTGGCCAAGCTGGCGAAATATATCATCACTCCCAATCAAGCCGCGGAAGTGCGGTTTTTAAAAATCGGCGTACCAAGCGCGAAAATTAAAACCATTTACCCCACTGTCCGCGTGCCGGAGAGAATTATGTTCCCGCCAGTGGAAAATTTTACCTTGGCCTGTGACAGCCGGGTAGAAATTAATAACGGCTTGGGCACACTCTTAAAAGCCACCGCCCTCTCTAAAGACATATTAGGCAGTATTAAATTAATTATTGGCGGACCGATTAAAAACCGGGCGCAAATCGAATGGTCGTGCCGGTCGCTCGGACTCGGCGGCCGCGTCCAGTTCGCGCCCGGAGAAAGCGACGTCTGGCTGGAGGAAGTCCATGCCTATATTCTCCCGCACGCTGAAGTTGGCACCTTGCCGCTTTCGCTCCTCCAGGCTATGGGTTTGGGCCGGGCGGTAATTGCCACCAATAAACTGGAACACAAAGAATTTATAAAAAATAAAGAGCGCGGTTTATTAATTGAACCGAATAATGCCGAAGTTTTGAGCCAAGCCATTATCACTTTGGCGCGGGATAAAGAATTGTTGGCGCGCCTGGGCGAGGCTAACCGCAATTTCATGGCTGAACGGCAAGTTGTAATGGCGGAAATATATAGGCAAATATTAGTGTAAAAAAAGACCACGGGATAAAACCCGTGGCCGACAAGCAAAACGAAAGAACAGCGGTAAATCCGGCTTCAAAGGCGCAATGACTCCCAGGCGATGTCAGGCCGGTAGACTTTGTCGTCAAACTCGATCAGCTCGGCACCGGCATAGGCAAAGTTCCTAGCCGCGCAGAGAGTGCCGCCCAAGCCCGTGGAGCCAATTACCCGGCCACCGGCGCTGAACAACTCCCCGTCTTCCAGGCGGGTGCCGGCATGGAAAACCAGGATATTTTCCTTGTGGTTAAATCCCGCCAAGTCCGTGCCGGTGATTAATTTATCGACCGGAAAATCTTCCCGGTAACCGTAGCCCCCGGAGGCCAATACCACGCAAACCGCGTGTTGCTGAGGCGGCGACAATGCCACGCCCGACAAGCGCCCTTCGCACCCGGCCAGCAGCAGCTCCAAAAAATTGCCGCCCATAGCCGGCAAAATCACTTGGGCTTCAGGGTCGCCTAAGCGAGCGTTGTATTCCACCACTTTTGAGCCCTGCTCGGTCAGCATCAATCCCACGTAGAGTATGCCGTTATATTTGATTCCCTCCTCAGCTAGGCCGTTGATAGTCGGCAGGACAATTGCTTTATGCGCTGCCTGCTTGATATCCAGAGTCATAAATGGCACCGGCGAATAGGCCCCCATGCCGCCGGTCATGGGTCCTTGATTTTTTTCGCCGATGGTCTTGTGATCCTGGCTATCCGGCAAATAAACCCAGTCTTTGCCGTCCACCGCCAATGTCAGTGTCACTTCCCGGCCTTTCAGATATTCCATGACCAAATAGGAAGTTGCCACCTTGGCGGCGGCCTGCTGTTTGGCGATGGCCAAAGCCGGTTCAATAACGGCAGTCAGGCTTGGGCAAATAGATGCGCCCTTGCCTTTGGCCAGATAAGGATTTTTCAATACCACAGGAAAGCTTTGCTTCGACAAAAAATGCATCAGAGAGTCGAAGTCCGGGAATGTCCGGTGCCAGCCCGTGGGGATATGATACTTGTCCATGAAATCCAGAGCCTGATTCTTGTCGGCTTCAATCCAGGCCGCGGCTTGGGATGGACCGAAAATTTTCAACCCATACTCGCGAAAGCGGTCGCAAATGCCGGCCGCCAGCCAATCTTCGCTCCAAGCCACGCATAAATCCGGTTTCAGCTGCCTGGCCAACTCCACCGCACTATCAATACTCATGTCTGGTACATGAACACAGCTACAGCCAGGGACGTTTGCTATGCCGGGGTTGCCAGGTAGCCAAACCTGCTGGACATCAGCCGCATCGCGGCTAAGCCTAAGAGCGGTGGCGTGTTCGCGCCCGCCGCTACCCATGCCAAAAATTTTCATAATCAATATCCTCGTGTTTTATGGAGTGAGAGGCGAAAAAAATCAATGAATTATCAGTTGTTAATGATACGGCCAACGTTTGATTCCGCGTTGGTATCCTAGCCTATCACATCGCCTCATGCCTTTCAATATTACCTCAATAAAAGTTGATTTATTGCCTATTTTTCATTACACTAGCTATGTCGCCACAGCACGGAGAGGTCGCATAGTGGTCTAGTGCGGCGGTCTCGAAAACCGCTAGACCCGCAAGGGTCTCGTGGGTTCAAATCCCACCCTCTCCGCCAGTTAAAATCATATGCTTCACAATCATCAAACTACAACCTGGTCCGGCTTTATAAAATAAAAATGCATTTTTTTTATTGTTAGCTCGTCTTTTTACGCGGGCTTTTTATTTACCTTTTAACCAAAACAATATGATTCAACTTAGTGAAAAATCATTCAAAAAATTACTCATCGCTTTGGCGGTTTATTTAACCTCGCTCTTTGCCGCCAACACGCTTGGCTTAAAAATTATGCCATTTCTTTTCGGCTCTCATCTTTCGGTCGGCGTGTTTTCGTTTCCGGTGGTGTTTTTAATGACCGACGTCATTGGCGAAATCTACGGCAAGCGGATAGCTAAATTTTTTGTCCTGGCCGGTTTTCTTAGCACGGCTTTGTTTATTACCTACTCCCTTATTTCCCTCTCTATGCCCTGGGCCACGGCCGGCGAATGGGCCAAAGAAGGCTATAACACAATTTTTGGCGTATCAACGCGGATTGCCGTGGCTTCCTTAATTGCTTACGCCATTGGCGAATACCAGGATGTTTTTACCTTCTTTTTTATCCGCGGCCGCTTGGGCGCCAAGCTCTTCTGGCTCCGCTCTTTCCTCTCCAACCTCTGGTCCCAACTCTTGGATACGGTTATCTTTATGGTTATTGCTTTTGCCGGCGTGTACAAAACCAGTACGCTTATCAGCATTATTATCACCTGGTGGCTTTATAAAGTGGCTATGGGCGCGCTCTATACCCCGCTTTCCTATCTTGGTTTGAAGTTACTAAGAGATAAAGAATCAGTATGATAATCACGCCTATTAAAACCCGAATCTTTGCGGAGGGTGAAAATTTGGCAAATTTTATTACCAAACACATCAAACGGCTGCCGGAACAGACGGTACTGGTGGTAACTTCGAAAATTGTGGCTTTGGCCGAAAAACGCACTGTGATTATCGAAAACATTCAAACCAAAGTGGAACTGATCAAAAAAGAAAGTGATTACGCGGTTCCCACCAAACACGTTTGGCTGACCATTAAAGACGGCATGGTTATGGCCACGGCCGGCATTGATGAGTCAAACGCCAACGGCAAGCTGATTCTTTTGCCCAAAGACAGCTTTAAATCCGCCTACAAATTACGGATGGTTTTGAAACGGCACTATAAAGTAAAAAACTTAGGCATATTGATTACTGACAGCCGGACTATTCCCTGGCGTGCTGGCGTGGCGGGCGTGGCTTTGGGCTATGCTGGATTCAAAGGCATTAAAAGTTATGTGGGCGACCGCGATATTTTTGGGAGGAAATTCCGGTTCGAGCGCACCAATGTGGCCGACAGTTTGGCCACGGCCGCGGTACTAACTATGGGCGAGGGTAATGAACAACAGCCACTGGCGATTATGACCGAGACGGGCATAGAATTCTGTGATAAAATTCACCGTAAGGAACTGCGTATCGACATTCTAGACGATATGTATGCTCCGTTATTCGCTAAACTGCCGTATGCCAAAAAATAAAGTAACCATACAATACCTGGCTAAAAATATTTCCGTGGTAATCGGTTTGGTTTTAATTTGGCGCGGAATTTGGTATGTGCTGGATGGGCTAGACTTATGGATTTTTGAGGGCAGCCATGTTTGGACCGCTTTGGGCGGCATTATTATCGGGTTAATTATTTTGTATCTGCCGGATAAGGATTTAAAGGAAATTGAAAAATTATAAAAAAGACATCATTAACTGGCCGATTATCGCCTTAGCCAACCAAAAAAATTACATCAGCCTGTATATTTGCGCTCTGGACAAAGGCCAGTATCTGGCGGAAAAACACAAGAACGAACTAGGCAAAGTCAGTATGGGCCGCAGCTGCATCCGCTTCAAAAAACTGGAAGACTTGAATCTAAAAATTTTAGCCAAAGTTATCAAACAAGCCGCCCAACACCCGGGTCTGGTGGTGGTGGGGGCGCATTAATTTATCATTAATCTAAAACCTATGAACAACATATCAGCTAAAGACTTAACCAAAGAAGCCCCCCGTAGTCCGCGCGAAAGATTGGGCGGATTTGCTATTCTGCCCCGCTGTATTGATAAGTGCCGCGCCGTCTTAGCCGGCACTAACGGCGAATACAAATTTGATTGCGGCTTGGACAATCGGCTGTTTAAATTCAAAAACATTGTGGCCGCGGAATTGAAAAACTACATAGCCCAAGGCCATACGGACGAAGAAATCGCCGACTGGGTGAAAAGCCACGGCCTACCCAAAACCGATGAGGAGGTTAACGCCTGGTCCGAGGCTTTTAATACTGATTATTCCTATTCCACCAATCCCGAGAAAAAAGTTTGGTTTGATCCTGATTGCATAAAACTCGGCCTGGATCCGGCCAAGACCACGTTGTTTGAATACCTTGAAGCTGATGATAAAGCCAGTTTTTCTGATGGCGAAGCCTGCCCAATTTAGGACATTAAAAATGAAAAAAATAATATTGCGGAATTAAAACGAGTATATGGCGAATAAAAATATCACTTTCATTACTGGCAATCAAAACAAGGCCGATTATTTGGCTAAATATCTTGGATTTACTGTTCAGCATGTGAAACTAGACTTGGATGAAATCCAGTCTCTTGACCTTAAAAAAATTGTCGAACACAAAGTACGGCAGGCATATGAAAAAATTAAAACGCCGGTAATTGTCGAGGATGTGTCTCTAGAGTTTCAAGCTCTTGGTGGTTTGCCTGGTCCTTTTATACGTTTTTTTATAAGTAAAATGCCTTTAAAGGCTATTTGTTCGATGATTGACGGAAAAACAAGAAAAGCTACTGCCCGATGCATATTTGGATATTTTGATGGTAAAAATTTAAAACTGCTTGAGGGAAGTCTCGACGGAAAAATTTCAAAAACTCCAGAAGGTGAGAACGGCTATGGTTGGGACAAAATTTTTATACCAAACGGATATACCAAAACACGAGCCTCGTTAGATGAAAAAAATGACAAGAAAACATATCTCCAAATAAAACCATTTGAAAAGTTAAAAAAAATTTTACAAGCCACATAAATAACATCTCTAAACTTTGGTTCAAAGCTAAAACCTCATGAAAAAAGATTTCCAGCAAATACGAAAACGCCTCGCGCAATCGCTCGCGTGAGGCGTTTCTTTACCCCTTGACGGGGAGGGCCGAAGCCATTTGTATATAAAGGGTAGCATATTTTTTAAAAAAGTCAAGTGTTAAAAACATGACCATCGAAATCATCAAATCCATAGTTCTCGGCGTAGTCGAAGGTTTAACCGAATTTTTGCCGGTTTCTTCCACCGGCCATTTGATTTTACTCAACCAATGGATCAGCTTCAGCGAGACATTCACTAAAATGTTCGACGTTGTTATCCAGCTCGGCGCTATCTTGGCCGTGGTGGTTTATTTTTGGAAAAGGTTTTGGCCCATCAGTAATATTTGGGCAAAAATTATAATTGGCGTGATTCCGGCTTTAATTTTAGGCGGATTATTTGGCAGCCAAATTGAAGCCAAATTATTTAATCCTTATGTCGTGGCCGTGGCTTTGATTATCGGTGGCATAGTTTTAATTTTGATTGAAAAAAAACACACTAAAACCCGTTTTGAATCTGTTAACAGCTTTACTTGGCGGACGGCGTTCCATATTGGCTTGTTCCAATGCCTAGCTATGATCCCCGGCACATCCCGGTCGGCTGCCACTATTATTGGCGCCATGGTTTTAGGCGCTTCCCGCTCCGTGGCCGTGGAGTTCTCGTTCTTTTTGGCTGTTCCTACCATGCTAGCCGCCACTGGTTATAGCTTATTAAAACACGGGAGCGCTATCAGCGGTGACCAGATAATAATTTTAGCCATTGGCTTTATCGCCGCCTTTGCCACGGCCTTGGCAGTCATTAAATTTTTCATGGACTATATCCAGCGCCACGATTTCAAACCTTTTGGATATTACCGCTTGGCCCTAGGCGCTGTGGTTTTACTTTATTTTTTAATGAAGTAAAATAAGTAGGTGTAGAATATATTTATGTCTAACTTCATTCTGCTGGCTATTTCCCTGTTTGTGGTCGTAAAAAGCGCGGACTATGCCCTGCGCTATGCCTCGCGCCTGGCGCAAGCCTGGCAAATTTCCAAATACACGGTCGGCTTTTTGCTGGTGGCTTTTATTTCGGTTCTGCCGGAAACATTTATTGCCTTAACCGCGGCCAGCCAAGGCAACCCTTCTTTTGGGCTGGGCACTTTGTTCGGCTCCAATGTGGCGGATCTGGCTTTGGTGTTTGCCATTGTGGCTTTTGTTTCCAAAAACGGCATTAAAGTTGAAAGTAAAATCATCAAAAACAATTTGTTCTATATCCTGACCTTGGCCATTCCCCTGCTCTTTGGCTTGGATGGCTTTTATTCGCGGATTGAGGGCATAAGCTTAATAATTTTGGGAATAATTTTTTATTTATTTATCCTC
>CAYILY010000014.1:0-14998 GCA_964364395.1 uncultured Gammaproteobacteria bacterium
ACCGGTGGGGCCGGTGACTAAAATTAAGCCATCGTTCAAACGCGCCATTTGGTAAGCGATTTGCGGCATAAGCACTTCTTCCATGGTGGGAATGCGGCTGGCCACGATGCGCGCCACCAAGCCGACGTTGCCTTTTTCCCAATGCATGTTCACGCGGAAGCGGGAGTAGTCGGTGATTTCATAAGATAAATCCAGCTCCCGTTCTTTGATGAACTTGTCTTTTTGCTGTTCATTGATGATGCTGAAAACAAAGTTTTGGGCGCTGGCTTCGGTTAAAATTTCGTGGCCAGTGATTTCTTTTAAATTGCCGTCAATGCGCAAAATCGGCGGCTTGCCGACCACCAAATGCAAATCCGATGCCTTGGATTCCACGGCAATCCGGAATAAGCTATTCATCTCGCCTTGGGCGAGGTTCTCGTCGGATATTTGTTTTTGGGGGGACATGACGTTTTTGTTTTATTTGAATCACCAATCACCAATAAACAATAACCAAGAAAACACCAAATTCCAAAAATTCCGCATCACCTTTATTTGGTTATTGATGATTGATTATTGGTGATTTATAGCTTTATTATACCAATCATTTTCATTTTTGAACAATGACCTTAGTTCCCACCGTCGCCCAATCATACAAAGCTTTAGCCGGCCCCACGCCCAAGCGGATGCAGCCGTGCGAGACCGGGGTGCCCAAATGGTTGGCACCTTCTTTGTAGCCATTGGGCCATTCCGGCAGCTCGTGCAGGCCATAGGCGCCTTTGCCGGCAAAGGCCATCCACCAGGGCATATATAATCCATATTTTTTGGAATAAGCGCGTGGAATTTTATTGATCACCGCAAACTCGCCGATTGGGGTCGGGTAGCCCCAGGTGCCGGTGGAAACTTGGTGGGTGGCTACTCTAAAGCCATCTTGGTAATAAGATAATTTTTGTTCGGATAAATCTACCAGCACGGCTTTGCCGGTTTTATCCAAACCGCGCACCTGGCGAGGAATAGTCATTTGCCAGCTTTGGCCGCCTCTCGAAACCATGATGATGGCTTCTTTGCCGGCGGGCACGAAACTGGCCATGGCCGTAGCTTCGGTTTGGTCAAATTTTCCCGGGTTGAGCAGTTTGCCAAAAGTGTTAAAGATTAGAATATGCGGATTGCCAGCGCCAATTGGGGCGGTAATTATTTCCGCCTTGCCGTCATTGTTAATATCCTGGGTTTTAACCACCACGCCGCCGGGAAATTTTTCGCCATAAGGAAACCAGCTATTTATAAATGATCCATCTTGGCGGATAACGCGCACTTGCGGGGCCAATCCTTTTGGCGCGCCTAAAACAATTTCACTGGTGCCGTCGTTGCCTAGGTCAATGGTGGCGATAGTGGGCAGAGTGTCGAAAGGAAGGGGAAGGGTGGTTTCGATGCTAGAGTCGCCGGAGGTTAGTTTGGCTGGGAATTGGTAAATTGTTTCGGCGGCAAAAATTGTAGCTGGTAAACACCAATAACCAAACACCAATAACCATGAAAAAATCAATAACCAATAACTAAAAATTCTCGATTGGTGATTGGTTATTTCCTGATTATTGATTATTGGTGTTTGGTTATTCATTTTGCCGTTAGACTGTAGTTCGTTTTTTCATCTAACGCTGCCGCCAAAAGCGAATTCATATCGCTCCATTGTTTGCCTGGCACAGTCGCGCCCATGATAATGGCAATGACTTCGCGGTTGTCTTTATTTTTGGCGCGGATCATCAAACAGCGTCCGGCCTCGGTGGTATAGCCGGTTTTAGAGCCGGTGATGGTAAACGGGCTGTTTAATATTTTATTGCTGTTGGCCACGGCCATTTTTAAAGTGGTTTTGCCGCGCACCACGTTCAGGGTGTATTTTTTTAAGGTGGTGGCCTGGAGGAAAATCGGGTCTTTGAGCATGGCTTGCGACAATTTTAGGTAGTCTTCGGCCGTGGAAATATTCCCGGCCGCGAGCCCGGTGGGCTCCACAAATTTGGTGCTAGCCATGCCCAGGGTTTGGGCCTTGGCGTTCATTTGCCGGACAAATTGGGCGCTCGTTAAGCCCGTGGAGCGGGCCAGGGCTTTGGCCGCGTTGTTGGCGGAATGGACTAAGGTGGCAAAAAACAAATCGCGCGTGGAAATTTTATCGCCGGGCTTAACGTAAATTTTTGCAGGGATGGTGTCGTCCACCCTTTGCATGGTAATCAGTTTTTTCCAGCCCGGGTTGTTATCTAAAAATACGGCCGCGGCCATGATTTTGGTTAGGCTGGCAATGGGGCGGGCTATGGCGCTGTTTTGTTCCACCAAGATGTCGCCGCTCTGGGCGTCAGCCACCAAAATAGTAGGGGAGTTTAGTTCTTCTTTTAAATATTCACTGCGGTCCACTTTGTCCGCCAGCACGGCAATATAGCCGCTGGCCAGGGTGGTCTGGGCGGTGAGCTCATTTTTATCCAAATCAATAGCGCCGGTTAAGTGCTTCCATTTGGCCGCCGCTCCGTCATAAATAAATATTTCTTTAAAGCCCCTAGCCGCGTCTTGAAAACGCGTGGCCAGGGTAATCGGATATTCCAAGCGATTGTCGCTGGCCGGCAACAGGTAGTAGTTGTAAACATTGCTGGCTAAAGTTTTATCCAAAGGCAAAGCCGGGTAATCGGCGCTGGCGGCCAGGTCCACAAAGGCCACGCGGTTGGCGTTTGGCGGGATGATGATTCGCGCTTGGCCGTCGCTGGATTGCAGAGTGTGGCCGGAGGCGATGTCGGTTTGAGCAACCGCTGGAGCGGAAAACAAGAATGTCAAAATCCAAATGCCAAAGGCCAAATGAATGCCAAATGACTTAATGCCAAAGTGTTCGTTTGAAATTTGGATTTTGTAATTTGTCATTTCTGCATTATAGCATATTCCTAGCATTTTGGCGGCAATTGTGTTAATGTTTTAAGCACAATATTATGCTGGAAGATAAGATAAAAAAACTTATTCAGCAAGCTTTGCGGTCGGTTTTTAGCCACGAACCGAAAGATATTAATTTGGCCACGCCGGACGCGCAGTTTGGGGATTTTGCGTTTACCTGCCACAGCCTGGCCAAAGATTTAAAACAATCTCCCCAGGAAATTGCCAGTAAAATCGCGGGCGCGCTGGCGGGCCATGGCAATATAACAGCCCAAGCTGTGGCTGGTTATGTAAATATCACGGTTTTGCCCGCTTTATTAGGAAAAGAAGTTTTAGGCGCAGTGTTAAAAGAAAAAAATAATTACGGCCACCACAAAAAAACCACAGACAAAGCGGTTTTAGAGTATTCCTCGCCCAATACCAACAAGCCTTTGCACTTGGGCCATATCCGCAACAATGTGCTGGGCATGGCTTTGTATAATTTATTATCCAGCCAGGGCGCCAAAGTTATCCCTGTCCAGATTATTAATGACCGCGGCATCCATATTATAAAATCCATGCTGGCTTACCAAAAATGGGGCCAGGGCCAAACGCCCAAAGCCGCGGGCGAGAAGGGCGACCATTTTGTCGGCAAATTTTATGTTTTATTTGAAAAAGAATTTGAGCAAGAATGGCAGGAATATTTAAATAATAATAAAGTAACGGGGGATTTAGCGAAAGCACGGCAAGAATTTTTTGGCCAGTCCCGCATCGGGCAGGAGGCGCAAGTTATGCTCCGCGTTTGGGAACAAGGCGAAAAGAGCGTGCGCGCTTTGTGGAAAAAAATGAACCAGTGGGTTTATGCCGGCTTTGGCGCCACTTATAAAGTTTTAGGCAGTGAGTTTAAAAAGAATTATTTTGAAAGCAAAACTTATCTTTTGGGCAAAGCTATTGTGGCCGAGGGTTTTAAAAAAGGCGTTTTTTACCGCGAAGCTGATGGCTCGGTGTGGGTGGATTTGACGGCTGATGGGTTGGATAAAAAGATTTTACAACGCGCGGACGGCACGTCGGTATATATTACCCAGGATTTAGGCTTGGCCGTGCAGCGCCACAAAGAATTCAAATTCACTAGTTTGGCTTATGTGGTGGGGCACGAACAGGAATACCATTTTAAAGTTTTGTTTTTGATTTTACAAAAGTTGGGCTATGCCTGGGCCAAAAAATTGCGCCATCTTTCGTATGGCTTGGTGTTTTTGCCGGAAGGCAAAATGAAATCCCGCGAAGGCAAGGTAGTAGATGCTGATGATATTATGGCCGAAGTCGTGGAGTTGGCCAGGGAACAAATTACCAAGCGCCAAACCGGCATCAAGGCTAAGGAGCGTGAACGCCGCGCCCAGGCGATTGGCCTCGGGGCTTTGAAGTTTTTCCTTTTGCGCGTGACGCCCACGCAATCGATCCACTTTAATCCGGCCGAGGCCATTGCTTTTGAGGGCGCCACCGGGCCCTACGTGCAATACGCCCATGCCCGCATTGCCAGCATATTAAAATCCGCCAAAGCCGGCAGTATTGGTAAAACTGATTTATCTAAATTATCCACGCTCGAAGAAAAGGCCGTATTATTAAAATTATTAGCTTACCCCAAAGCCGTTTCCGATGCCGCGCAAAACTACAGCCCCAACATAGTTTGTGATTACTTGGTGGGCCTCGCCCAGGCGTTTAATACTTTTTACCATAAGCACCAGGTGTTAAAAGCGGAAGACAAAGCCACCCGCGCCGCGCGGTTATTGCTTATCAAGGCAACACAAATCGTGTTGGCTAATGGCTTGGCTTTGTTAGGGATCGAAGCGCCCGACAAAATGTAGCATGTGAAAGGCGCACTACGAAAGCGCCCATACGAAACTTCGTATCATTCGTATGTTTAGTATTAATTTAGTATCGCCTTTCTCCTTGATTTTTTGGTTGTTTTTTGGTAAATTGAGGGATGATAAATACTGTTATTCCTTCAATGGATCGCCTAGAAAGCCGACAATTTATGTCCCCAAAGTTGCGAGGCAGTTTTTTGTGTTTGTGGGTAATTATTTTATTGGTTTTAGGCGCGCCGGCGGCCTCATTGGCGCAGGATAATGGTGACAGTCAAGGCAGTCGATCATTTATTGTTGTAACCTGGCAAAAAGCCGTAGATTGGACAATTAAAACCTGGAATAAAGCGGTTGCTTGGGTGATTGAACAAAGCACGCAAATCGCGCGGGCTTTGACTTTTTGGCGTGAGAACAATCAGGCGGTTGTAGCGGAAACAGCCAGCGCGCCGCAAGTTTTGGGTGAAGAAAAAGTTTTTTCATCAGGCAGTCCGGTTGCTCCCACTCCCACTTCTTCTTTAGAAAATAACCAAATATCAATAATCAATAATCAAGAAAACACCAATAATCAATCTCTACCACCCGATCCGTCACCGGTTATTCCAGAACCGGATACATTACTCATTCCTGAAACTGTAGTTGTGCCCGTGCCAGACCACCCCCCAACCCCCTCCTTGGTAAAGGAGGGGGAGCCCATCACCACGCCGGAGATTATAGTTGAGCCGGAAAAAGCCGAGGAAAAACCGGCCAAGCAAAGCAGTTCGTATTTTATTCCCATTTTGGCGCGCGATACTTTAGCGCCGATATCAGCCATTTCGGCCCTGGCTACTTCCACCAGTTCGTCTTTCACCGTGTCATGGACCGGCCAGGACACGGATATCACTGGTAGCCCGAGCGTGGCCAGTTACGACATTCAATATCAGGTAGATAGCGGCGCTTGGACAGATTGGCTGTCGCGCACAACTTTATTATCCGATTTATTTACCGGCGCCCAGGACGAAAAAAATTACGGCTTCCGCTCCCGCAGCCGCGACCGGTATAGTAATTTAGAAACTTATCCCGACAGCGCCGACGCTACCACTTATGCCAATCTTTCCATTCCCGTTACGCCAGCTGTGACATCCCATACTAATGGCGGCACAGTCATGAGTACCACGGCGGATGAAGACACTTCCTCCGGCAGTACGGTGCAAGTGACATTGTCCGGCACCGGCGAAGCGAGCAATGTTTTGACCATTACTTTGTCTGAAACTTCCACCACCGCCACGACCACGGTTTCGCTTTTGGGCACTTGGTCAAAGCAATTCACCTTGGCCGAGGGTGCGAACAACTTTACTTTGCAAACCCAAGAAAGCGATGGTGATAATTCTTTGGCCGCCAGTTTTGTTTTGAATCTAGAAATGGTGCCCACGCGCGAGGTGGTGATTAATGAGTTGGCCTGGATGGGTACGGCCGCCTCGACTGGCGACGAATGGATAGAGCTTTATAATGCCAGTTCCACGGCCATTGATTTGTCTAGCTGGGTGCTTGCGTCTTCTGATGGTACGCCATCTGTCACTATAAGCGGTAGCTGTGCCAACACCACAATTGCGGCTAAAAGTTATTATCTTTTGGAAAAAACCGATGATAACACGGTAAAAAACATTACCGCCGATTGCGTGTATGGTGGCACGCAGATTTTAGGCGATGGCGGTGAACTTTTAACTTTACGGGATTCCACCAGTAAATTGATTGATAAAGTCGGTTCATCCACAGTGGCTTGGTTCGCGGGCGATAATACCAGCAAAGCAACCATGGAACGCAAAGACCCAACCACCAGCGGCACGGTATCCAGCAATTGGGCGAATAATGACGGCACTTTGGTGAATGGCAAAGCCTCGGATAATTTTACGGCTTTAACCGCCACGGCAAAATCGCTCAACAGCGTGAATACCACTATTCCGCGCGTGGTGACAGATTTGCAGATGCAATTTGTTTATACAACCACCACGTCTCTTCGTTTGTACTGGACCACGCCCAAAACCGCGAATTTAGCCACCACCACGCCAGCGACTTATGATATTCGTTATTTAGCTTCAGCCAGCTGTCCAATCACTGAAAGCAACTGGGCCTCGGCCACGGCGGCCACGGGCGAACCCACGCCATCTGCCACCCCAGGCACAGCCGCCACTTCCACGGTCAGCGGTTTGGCGAGTAATACTAGTTATTGTTTTGGCATAAAAACTAATAATGGTTCCAATGATAGCGCCATATCTAATAGCTACCTGGCCACGACTGAAGATGGTAACTATACAACTTTAGCCGGTTATCCAATCTCGGGCATTATTGCTTCCAGCACCAGCCCATATATTATAACCGCCGACATTACTATTCCGGCCAGTGGTAGTTTCAGTTTAGTAATTCAACCGGGCGCGGTAGTGAAAATGTCTGGCGTGAGAAATATTATTTTAAGCGCTAATACTACTTTGACTATTGGCAGCGCTAGTGATGCTATCAACGCGGCGGTGGTTACTTCTAAAGATGATAATTCATTCTCCACGCCAGCCAGCGGCAGCGACGGCACGCCGGGGGCGGGGGATTGGAATCGCATTACCATGTCGAGCGGCTCTATTTCTATGAACAACTCGATTATCCGCTATGGCGGCAACGCCGCTGGCATGGTGCAGATGACCGGCGGCAGCACGTCGATTACCCGATCGATTTTGGAATGGAGCAATAACTATGCCATTACTTTAGGCAATGACGCCACGGCTTTAACTTTGTCTAATTCCACCATTCAAAACAATAACGAGGGCATTGGCATTTCTACTTCGGCCAATGCCACTATTTCCGGCTCTACTTTCACGGGCAACCATCGCGGCATAGCTATTGGTACCACGGCTGATGAAACTAATTTGAGTATTAGCGGCAATAACTTTTACGCTAATAACCGCGTGTTTGGCGCTACGGTATTCGCGGGCATTCATTATTCCGACACTACTGGCACATTGACCGCCGAAAATAACTGGTGGGGGAGCGCCTCGGGCCCAACTACCGCCAGCCCGGATAGTGATGATACGCGCGACGCGGCCATGGCCGATACCACGGCGGTTATCGATTATACGCCTTACGCTACCTCGGTTTTCACGGTATTGCCTAGCAATCTCTAACAAACCCTAACCTTGATTTTTTACGGGGAATATGCTAATATACTAGACATAATTTGGTTTTGGTAGTCGAAAAAGCCAGATTGATTTTAAGAAGTATATAGAAAGTCAACATTGTGAGCACTAAACTTTACGTCGGTAGCTTGCCTTACAGCACTACTGACAACGAGCTCAAGGACATGTTCAGCCCATTTGGATCAGTGACTTCGGCCACTATCATCATGGACAAGTTCTCTGGTCGTTCCAAGGGTTTCGGTTTCGTGGAAATGTCCTCGGCCGATGAAGCTCAAGCCGCTATCAGCGGTTTGAACGGCACTGATGTCGGTGGCCGCAACATTGTGGTCAACGAAGCTCGTCCCATGACTGATCGCCCCCGCACTGGCGGCGGATTCGGTGGTGGACGCAGCGGTGGTTTCGGCGGCGGTCGCCGGGATCATTAATCTCGAACTATCCCAAACCAAAAAATCCCTCCCGCCGAATCGGCGGGGGGGATTTTTGATTTTAGTTTAAACTTGATTGTCTGGCGGCGGGGTTTGCTTGGCAGATTCTTTTTCTTCTTTAAAGCGCCGGACTTCGTCTAACAGGCTTTTGAGGTGTTCTTCGAGGTGTTGATAGTTGGTCACTTCATCTTTTTCGGCTTTGCCGAGCTTTTCCACATCTTCGGAAATATCTTCCATATCTTCTTCCACGGCTTCAATGTCTTCGGCGACTTCTTCGATATCTTCGGCCACATCTTGCAATTGGCGGGAATGCTGGTTAACGCTGTATTGAATGAAAATTCCCAGGTAAATCGCCTCAAGAGAAACCACGGTGGTTAAAACCAGTAATACTTTATCAAAATCAAAACCCAGCATCACGAGCGCAAAAGCGCCCGCGAAGAGAAAGGTGTGTAAAAAGATTGATTGTTTGGAGCCAATCCAGATAATTAATTTGTTGGCCAAGTGGTCAAACGGGCGGCGCGGTGGCATGGGCATAGTTAAAAAGTCATGAAAAGACTAAAACCAAGCGCAATTAATTTTTTATGCCTCTATATTTTACCACTAATAAATTTTTTTAGAAAGCAAGTAGCTTGTGTATTATGGTCGGGGACGGCGGACTCGAACCGCCAATCCCTTGCTCCCAAAGCAAGTGCCTTACCAATTAGGCCAGTCCCCGAAAACCCCGCGAGAAGCGGGGGTGTGTCTTATGATTCGCAAGTACACTCTTCATTGCCGCATGTGGAACAAGGTTCCATATTCATATGCGTAATGTTAATTTATAAATTGTTCGCTTGGTGGGCGATCCTGGAGTCGAACCAGGGACCTCGTCATTATCAGTGACGCGCTCTAACCATCTGAGCTAATCGCCCATGGCCTTGCCAAGCCGTAGCCTTGGCGAAGGATGGTGCCGGGGGCGAGAATCGGACTCGCGACGCAAAGCTCTTCCAAACTTACTACTTGGATTGCTCCAAGGATTGGACTATATCATCACCCGCCGAATCGGCGGGGTCAGGCGCTTCCCATTAATCTTCAAAGAGATTAACAGTACTCCATTTAGGATAGTCTCTACACCTGCCTACGCCAAGGCTACGGCAGGCAAGCCTTCCTTTCAAATTTAAGGATAAGGCTTGCTTGCAATCCGTAGCTTTAGCGAAGGATTGGCTCGGGATTGCCCCATCTGGGGTTTCCCCGAATTCACCTGATTTGCATAGTTCATTGCTGGACTATGGCCCAAAGAGTTTAGGCTTTCGCTCTACCACTGAGCTACCCCGGCACATAAATTGTTAAATAATCTGCTTCATTAAACCATCAATAAAACCCATGACTTTATGGAAATTGTCGGTATCTCCGATTCTAATCTGAATTGTGCCATAAGGCAAGCGGTTAAATGGCCGTTTGCCTTGGCTTGACTTGCTAATACCGTAGTAAGTTTTCTTAAAATTACTAACGCTTAAGCCCGTAATTTTTTGCCAATAGCTTAAAGCTTCTTTTTCGTTAATATGTTTAAATATCCGCAATGACGCTTGAATTTTATTCTCGGGTATATTTAGAGTATTTTTTAAAAATTGAATAAATATTTTTACCATTACCGGATCAGCGTTGGTGAAGCTAATCGCGTGGTAAGTTCGTTCCTGGCCATTCCTGACCATAGGTTTTTTATAACCTTCGGCCCAATATAGCGCCGTGCCTACCAGCAAAAGTTCGTAGGGAGAGAGTTTTTTAATTCGCCCCTCGGCTACAATCCGTATTTCGCTGGATTTTTTTCGGGCGAGGTGGGTTTGCAGTTTGTTCCTTTTTATCAATCCGGCAATAGATTTGGCCTGCACCCGTTTTTTAATCCGATTTTGGGCGGTTGGCGACAAAACTATGCCCGTGAACCAGCCAGATAGAGTGGCTTTGGGTATGCCCAGCTTCTCATTAATTTCATTATAGCTATATCCCTGCAAGCGCAAGGCCATAGCCCGTTCTTTTTCTTTTCTCATGTGTGCATTATAGCACGGATAGTTCGGTTTTTAAAGTTCTTTTGGTGGACGATGCTGGGATCGAACCAGCGACCTTCACAATGTCAATGTGACGCTCTAACCAGCTGAGCTAATCGTCCGTGGACAGCCAACTGCTTGCCCGCCTCTGGCGGGAGCTAATCGCCCGCGTTTACCTGAATACCATAGCAAAAAAGATTAAATTTATCAATAGAAAAATACATAACTTGGCATAGGGACTATGTGCGCTATAGTAGTGATGTCTTTTGGTTGTTTTTGCAACTGAAAGGGTTATACATCCCAGAGCCATCCTCATTAGCCGAGGGTGGTTTTGTTTTTAAGCCTAGTCTTAATTTAATCACAGCCGGCCTCTGATTATGCTTATCAGCTCTTTCTCGTCATGATAAATTCCATGTCGAGAGAAGACTAAAACACGGCATTTATCAATTGCCGCCATCTGAAATATTAAACGATAACCGTGTGATTTACCCACATTTTCACGCAAAGGTATAACCCGGGCTTTGTAGACTTTTTGATCCCCGAAATCTTTAAAGATATCTATACCGGGTGTTTCGCGCAAGCCCTTACTGCAAAAAAGGCGGCACCAGGCTTCTAAAGATTCTTGAGGCGCCGGATACCGCTTCCATAATCACGCTTTAGTCATCTCGCCGTATTTGTTGCGGTAATAGGCTAGGTTGTAATCAATAACATCGTTCGGCTTGGTGGCAATCCAAGGCGCTTCGCCGTGGCTGGCGCTTTTCATTTCCGCGCCGGAAAATTTTTCCCATTTATCCGCCGTTTCCTCCAGCATTAAAAGCTCCTCTTTGCTGAAAACGGCGAGGTCGAAATTAGAGAGCGGCTCAATGTGCTGTTGGTCATTATAGCCGATCGCGACTTTCCGGTTGCTGACTTTAATTTCCTTGCCCAGCATTTTTTTTATCATCTTTTCGGCCTGGCGCGGCACCGGCCCATTTTCAAAACGGAGATATTCGTCACCAGTCACCGATCGGCCGTATTTTTCAAAAAAATCAAAATCCAAGAAGTACAGAAGCTTCATCAGCTTTAGCTTTCCTAAGGTGCCATTCCGGATTTTGTGGGCGAAAAACAGAATGGCGTTCTTATACTTTTTTTCGTTTATTCTAGCCATACGGTTTATTTATAGCACAATATGTGCTATACTGCCAATAAATCACCAACGGAAAGGCCACCCCAATGAGGTTTCGTCCTCATTGGGGTCTTTCTTTTGGCTGTCTACAATGGCGGCTCAAATGGTGGAATTGAGCCGCAACTGCGGCTCACACGAGCCACAGGATGAGCCGCCATTTAGGGGATAGGTTGGTAGCTGGAGTGGCTAGGATTGCCTACCCGCTTGAGTCGGCCGGCTTTAACCAACGCCCCAAGATAGCGCGTGGCCGTGGCGTCCGAGACACGGAGCAGTTTTTGCGCGTCATCATTCGTAATCTGGCCGCGCTCTTTGGCCAGCACCATGAGCTTTTCCAGCTTGGCGGTTTTCTTGAACTGGATTTTGGCCATGGCCTTAGCCAGCAGGGAACGGACATCTGTTCCCCCGCCTGTATTAAGAGTTTGTCCCGGGCCTGTCCCGAGTATGCCCGAGGGATATTCCGAGGGAAGGGGGTTAGGGGGTGGTGCGGCTGGCACGTCCACCGGAGCCTTGGCGGAGGCGGATTCGGGCGCAGGGACAACGGGCGGAACATTCGCAGGAGTGAGGGAGGGTGCAACAACCGGCGTCTCGATTGGAGGTGGCGCGGGGGATACTGGAGTTTCGGGAGTGGGAGTTATAGTTGTTTCTTCGGGTATGGTTGACATTTTTCTTTTATGTGTTATTATGTAGCTATCATGATGAGAGGACTACCAAAGGGTTTCGTCCCGCGGGAATGCCTCTCTTACAACTAAAGAGCCCTGTCTAGGGAAAGTCCGAAGACACGGGCTTTTTTATTTGTTTAGCTTTTCCCTAAATAACTGAATATTAACGATAAACTTGCTGAATTTTCGCAATAAAGAAGAAAAATGAATGTTGGGCACAATTATCTTTCGCAGTTTGTTTTGTTTGTCTAGATATTCAACTAAACAATAAAAATCACCATCGCCCGAGACGATTACGGCCTGATCATAATTTCCATATTCAATCATAGCGTGTAAAACCAGTTCAGCATCAACGTTGCCCTTAACTTTGGTTTTACCGCCTTCTTTGATTTCCAAGGTTGGCTTAAAAATGCAAATATAGCCGCTCTTCTGCAAATCCGTGTAAAGCAGTTGATTATGAGGGACAAATCCGATAAACAGGTAGGCTTTTTCTACTTGATATTTGTCTTTTAAAAACTGCCGGAATCGGTGAAAATCCAACTTCCAACCCAGGCTTCTCACGCCCAGGTTTAGGTTTTGGCTGTCTATAAAGGCGTAGTTGTTTTGTTTTTGTTTCATGATGGCGTTTTATTTTATCTAACGTTTGTGTGTGTGAGAGAGAAGTTTCGTCTGACACTTTATTAAATCTAATATTCTGTGAAGCAAATTTGGATGAGTGAGCGTTAAAAATAAATTTTTTAATCTTTAATGCCAGCTCTTAAAAGACAGTCTTTATAAACATATTGTGCCATTCCGTTATTTGCGAATTTATAGCAGTTTTTTCTAATTTGTTCGGGGCGGAAAGAGTACCAATACCAAGCAAAACCTAATATCAAAATAAATAATATTGCTAATCCAATTAAATATTTTTTTGGCATAATTTAGCTATTAAAGATTAAAATTTTATTCAAGCTTGTGCGCCGCATACACGCTGTTAGGCGATATGTAGTTTTATTTAGTTAAGTAGGCAAAGTCGATTATAAATAAGAGAAAAAATAAGATACCTACAGAGAAGAATATAAAAAGTATCTCGGGCCAGTAGTAAAAGTATTTTGGTTTAGGTGCTGGAGGCATATTCATTATTGTATGTGTCGTTATATTTTCTTTTAAAACTTTTATCCTATTAAAGCCATCTCTTGTTTGTCCTAAGTAAATTAGTAAGCTTACTAATGTTACGCAAATCAAAATTAGAAAAGAAAAGAATAAAAATGTTTTATCTACAACCATATTACTGGAAAATGATATAGTAACGCCAGCGATCGCCATTGAAAGACCCGCGATTATAGCAATGGCTTGATACCTTAATATACTTAATTCTGAAATTTGTCTTTCAAGATTTAAGGTTATTTGGTATCTTATTTTTTCTTCTTCATTTAGTTCGAATTTTTCCATAAGTAAGTGATAATAAAATTACGTTTCGCCTAACTAGCCATTATACGAACAACGTACTCTATATCTCGCCTCTATTCTACTCTTTTCCCCCAACAAATCAATCCGTCTTCGCTAAAGCTTCGGCGAGACAATGCCAAAAAAACCCAGCCTCTTGCGAGAATCTGGGTTTTTTATTTAAGCACTATATATAATTGCAAAACGCCTCGCCATGAAAATTGATTTCGCTGTACACCAACGAATATCCCTGACCATTCCCCTTATTATTTTTCTCGTAGAGGCGACACGAGTGTCTTTTTCAAGTCGACCGACCTGATAATTACATGATGGTAATTATCGATACTCCCTAGAAAGGAGGTGATCCATCCACAGCTTCCGCTACGGATGCCTTGTTACGACTTCATCCCTGTCATCGGTTTTACCTTGATCCCACTAAAAGTGGGGCTTCGGGTACCACCGACTCCCTTGATGTGACGGGCGGTGTGTACAAAACCCGAGAACGTATTCACCGTACCGTGGCTGATATACGGTTACTAGCGATTCCGGCTTCATGAGGTCGAATTGCAGACCTCAATCCGAACTGGGACCGGTTTTGCTGGGATTTGCTTCATCTTGCGATTTTGCGTCCCTTTGTACCGGCCATTGTAGCACGTGTGTAGCCCAAGGTGTAAGAGCCATGCTGATTTGACGTCATCCTCGCCTTCCTCCCTGTTATCCAGGGCAGTTTGCTGTGACACGTAGTAACACAGCATGAGGGTTGCGCTCGTTAACGGACTTAACCGAACATCTCACGACACGAGCTGACGACAACCATGCAGCACCTGTCACCGAGTTCCTTGCGGCACTCCACTGTTTCCAGCGGATTCTCGGGATGTCAAACCTTGGTAAGGTTCCTCGCTTACCGTCGAATTAAACCACATGCTCCACCGCTTGTGCGGGTTCCCGTCAATTCCTTTGAGTTTTAGTCTTGCGACCGTACTCCCCAGGCGGGGTACTTATTGCGTTAGCTAGGTTAAGCGGCACTGGGAGGGTCGAGCTCTCAATGCCTAGTACCCATCGTTTACGGCGTGGACTACTGGGGTATCTAATCCCATTCGCTACCCACGCTTTCGTCCCTTAGTGTCAGGATAGTTCCAGTAAGCTGCCTTCGCTTTTGGTGTTCTGGCTGATATTAACGCATTTTACTACTACACCAGCCATTCCGCTTACCTCTCCCTACCTCTAGCTTAGCCATCTCTTTAGCAGTTCCGAAGTTGAGCTTCGGGATTTGACCAAAGATGCGCTAAACCACCTGCGGACGCTTTACGCCCAATAACACCGGATAACGCTTGAGGCCTCTGTATTACCGCTGCTGCTGGCACAGAGTTAGCAGCCTCTTATTCCCCAGGTACCGTCAGAAATTCTTCCCTGGGAAAAGCAGTTTACGACCC
>CAYILY010000015.1:0-14059 GCA_964364395.1 uncultured Gammaproteobacteria bacterium
ATTAATGCTTATGCCCATATTTTAACCCAAATTAAGGGTTTTGTAACCATCTCGTAGAAATATGTGGCTAGAGTATGGAGTAGAGAAAATATTTGAAGATTTGGGGTACAAGACCGCTTGCGGGGTCTATATTTTAGGAGCGTCAGGTGTTTATCATGAGGTGGATTTATTGGCCGAACACGTGGGGCAGTATAAAAGAGTCGTAGTTGAGTGTAAAAATACTGAAATAAGTCTAGACGATGTGTTTAAATTATTTGGCAAGATGTCAGATTTGGGGTGTGTTTATGGTTATATATTTTCGACAAGTATTGGCAAAGATAGAGACGTAAAAAAATTAGCAATATCAAAAAATATAGCTATTATAGAGGGAGTATTAGAAAAGGATAAGGAGTCGCTTAAAAAAGTATTGTCTAAGTAGCTGTTATGAAATTTGGCGCTCATGTTTCTATTGCCGGCGGCATGCCGAACGCGCCCGCGAACGCGGCGGCTTTAGGCTGTGAAATTTTTCAATTTTTTTCTCGTTCCCCGCGCGGCGGCAAGGCCGCGGCCATTACTAAAGAGATTGCTGATAATTTTCAGAGTGAATGTAAAAAATACAAACAAGCGGCCTCGTATATTCACGTGCCGTATTATATTAATTTCGCTTCCGAGAATAATCGCATTAGGTTTGGTTCTATTTCCATTATCCGCGACGAACTGGAACGCGCTTCGGCTTTGGGCGTGAAAGCGATAATGACGCATTTGGGCAGCGCTAAGGACACCACCCCAGAAGCTGCCATTAAAATAACAGCTGAAGGCATTGCCAAAGCTTTGCAGGGCTACAAAGGCAAGGCGAAATTGTTATTAGAGTTATCGGCTGGTTCGGGTTTGGTGATTGGCGCGACGTTTGAAGATATGGCCGAGATTATAAAGTTGGCCGAGAAAAAGTTAGGCAAAAAAAATATAATCGGTGTTTGTCTAGACACTGCGCATATTTTTGCTTCGGGCTACGATATTCGCGACAAACAACACCTCAATTCCACAATTCTTCAATTCCACAACACCATCGGCCTTAGCCGATTAGGGGTTATCCATGCCAATGATTCGATGGTTGACTTGGGCGAGAAAAAGGACAGACATGACCACATTGGCGAGGGAAAAATCGGCATTGCCGGGTTTAAGGCTTTAATTCAACACCCTAAATTGAAAAATATTGATACGATTGTTGAGACCCCAACGCCGGAGGGAATGAAAAAGGACATTGCTTTGTTTAAGAAATTACGGGGATGAAAATTAAGGTCAAAATCACACCCCGCGCCAAAAAGAACCGCCTCGGCTCTTGGCAAAGGGATGTTTTAAAAGTTTTTATTACCGCGGTACCAGTTGATGGCAAAGCCAATGCGGCGCTGATTGGTTTTTTAGCGAAAGAGTGGAATATCAGCCGGTCAGACATTAAAATTATTCACGGCGAAACAGCACGCGAGAAAGCATTAGAAATACCGGACGACGTGGCTTTGCCTTTACAAAATACCTTAATTTGATAGTATATATTTACCTTTTTCGCGCGGGTAGGCAAGCTGTTTGATAGCGGGCCTGCCCGCCGAAGCTCGCCGTATTCGGCGAGCGTAGGCGGGCGTAGTACAATGGTTAGTACGCGTGCTTGCCAAGCACGATACGGCGGTTCGATTCCGCTCGCCCGCTCCATAAAAACTCGGCCAGAGCCGAGTTTTTATGTTGGCTTGATTGTTGGCGATTTTTACGATACAGTTTGATTGTCTATGCGCCGCGGTGGTGGAACTGCTATACACACAGGACTTAAAATCCTGCGCCCGCAAGGGCTTGAGGGTTGGAATCCCTCCCGCGGCACCATATAAAATCCCCGACAAAAATCGGGGTTTTTATATGTTTGCCAAGCACAAAAATTAATCTTGGTGCCGGGCTTGCTTTTCCCTTTAAAACATTATATGTTGTGTTTAGTTCTTAAGCCAAACCAAGGAGGCTTGGCTTTGTTGTAACTTGAAAATTTAATAGTTTCGGCCCACTACTCCATAACTAGAGAGGTTAAGTATGAAAATTCGCGGCATTGAGTTAGGGCATGTGTGCAATTCTTCCGGCTGCCGGAACTTTTTCGGGCGCCGTGACCAGTATTGGCATTCGCGCCTGGCTAACTGGGAAGGGTCGACCTTCCAGTCTAAGACGTCAACTTTGCTGGCACGGATGAACCCATCCGAGGGACGCGGCAATATGCCGATTGATCCGGAGACTCTCCGGCCTACGGAATGGAAACCAGCCTGCATCAAGGTTTACCCTTTTCATCGGGTAACATTAAACGCGGTTGGTCTATCTGGCCCGGGATTTCCGGCTTTGATAGCTCGCGGCGAATGGCAGCGGCGCACCCGGCCGATTTTTATTTCCGTGGGCGCGGAATCAAGAACCGCCTCCGATATTGCCACGGAAATGGCTGAAATAGCCAAGGTGTTGTTGAAAGAGATGACCTACTTCAACGCGCCGGTCGTGTTGGTGCAAAATGTGTCTTGTCCCAACATTGGCCATGACCAGAGTAATGTGGTTACCGATGCCCGTGCTGGCCTAGAGCCACTGCGCGCAGTTGGGGTTTCAATTTTTCTCAACCTCAACGTGCTTTTGGCGCCAGCAGCAGCGGCCACACTGATTGACGGTTGTGATGGATTTTTTCTCACCAACACAATCCCTTTTGGCCGCCTGGGGGAGCGGATTGATTGGGAAAAGATTTTCGGAACCAGCGATCCAGAGCAATCGCCCTTGGCTAAGTATGGCGGCGGCGGTTTGTCCGGCCCGCCGCTTCTGCCTTTAGTGGAAGAGTGGGTCAAGGATTTCCGCGAAAATCACAGCGAGACCTTTCCAGTCATCGCTGGTGGGGGAGTATTTTCCGTGGACGACGCTCTGCGGCTTTGTTATGCCGGCGCCAGTGCCATCTCGCTTGGCACAGTAGCCATGTATCATCCGCTCCGCGTGCAGAGAATCATCCGGGCGGTGAATCAGTATTATAATGACGGGATCTTCAAATTCTGAACCACTCACCCGAGAGGAGATAGAGGAGATGATGCCAGAACGTGTAGTAGTCGACGCCACGGCTGATGGACATATTCACCTGCGCGAAGGCGCGGTCATGGGGCCACTGATTCGCCATGCCGTGTTGGGTGGCGCGGATATGCTTGGCGCCCAGCCAAATACAGAAAAAGGGTTGAGCGTGGCCGCGCAAGTTTTGGACTATAAACACATGGCGGAAACGGTTGAGATTGGTGGGTTGCCTTTATTGGCACCGATGCTGATCCAGGCGCGGCCGACCATTCTGCCTTTCCTCATGATCACCGAAGAAACAACCACCGAGGTGATTGATGAGTGCGTCGAGCTGGGCATCTTTCACGCCAAGATCTATCCGCGGGATCGCACGACTAAATCAGAAAAAGGCGTAGTGCGTTATAGCCGCCTTGTGCCCCAGATCCGGCATTGCGGTAAAGTCGGTATGTGGCCGCACTGGCATCCCGAGCATCCGAACATGACTTTCATCAACCGCGACGCTGAATTCGCCTTTCTCCCCATCATCCAGATGTTCATGGAAGAAACCGAGGCTAAGATCGTCTGGGAACATGGGACGGACAGCCGGTGCATTCCGTTCTGGGAGCAATGGGCCAAGACCGGCCGGTTCTTTGTCACCTTGACCGGTCACCACCTGGCCACCAACGAAGACGACACGTTCGGCGATGTGCGGGCTACTTGCAAGCCGCCTATAAAAACCGAACAGGACCGGCGCGCGCTCGTTGATCTGGTGGGCAAGGATTACCCCTGGGTGATGGCGGGTAGTGATGCGGCATTCCATCCCAAGGGAGCCAAGCATGTGATGGTCGGCAAGTGCGCTTGCGGCGATTTCACTTACCCATTCGTTCTGCCGCTCTACGCGCACGCGCTTGATTCATTGTTTCAGACACCGGAGGGAATAGAAGTATTTCAGAACTTCACCAGTCGCAATGCACGGCGCAACTTCGATCTGCCGCCCGCGTCGCGCCTGGTCAGTCTTTCCCGGAGTCCCTGGAAGATTCCCTTGGAGTACCAGGTCGGGCCGGAAGTGGCTATGCCGTTCTGGGCTGGCCAGGTTCTGAACTGGAAGACCATAGAATAGCGATATATAAATGCACTTTAACCATCCGAGCAGGCCCGGAGGCCCTGCTCGGTTTTTTCTTGCCTTTTTGCGCCTTTTGTTTTAGGGTAGAAACAAAGCTTTGGCTTTACGGAGGGCTCCGCACACGGCGGAGTCGCTCTTTTATAACGCAGTTACCGTAGATAGAAAGGGAGTATCATGCAGACGTTCACCGATCGGCTCATTGGAGCCATTCGCAAGAAGCGCAGTATTCTCTGCGTCGGCCTGGATCCGCAACTCAGGTACATGCCTCTGCATCTCAAGCAGTGGGCAGTCGAATCCCATGGTCCCACCATGGAAGCCGTAGGTCGTTTATTCGCTAGTGCCATGAACTCAATCACCGACGCCACGGCTGACGAGGCCGTGGTAGTGAAACCGCAGATGGCCTTCTACGAAGGATACGGACAATGGGGCATGTGGGCGTTCGAGCAGGTGAAGGCTCATGCGGAAGAACGTGGTCTGCTGGTACTTGAAGACGCGAAGCGTGGCGATGGCGGTGACACGGCCGAGGCATACGCCGATGGCCACCTTGGCGAGGTGCCCTTCTGGGGCGACAGTCCGGACAAGTTGTCCACGACCCGTTCGCCTATCAACTGCGACGCCATGACCATTCAGCCGCAGATTGGTAGTGCCTGTGTGACGCACTTCGTGGAGCGCGCCGTCAAGAAGTATGGTAAGGGTATTTTCCTCGTCACCAAGACCTCGTTTTCACCGAACTCCGAGGTGGAACAGATTCAGGCTGCATCGGGTATTCCGGTATGGCAGGAAATGGCCAAGCTCGCCGGAAAATGGGGCGAAGGCACTGAGGGAGAGAGCGGTTGGAGCAATGTGGGTGTGGTGATGGGGGCGACATACCCGGAGGATGCGCCGAGGATGCGCGAGATTCTGCCCAAGGCGTGGTTCCTGGTTCCTGGGTACGGCGCCCAAGGCGGCGGCGCTGATGGTGCGGTCGTCGGATGCACGAACGAGGGCCTCGGTTGCGTCGTGAACAGTTCGCGCGGCATCAATTACGCTTATGCCAAGGGTGATTTCGCGGCACCGCCGGAGCAGTTCGCCGAAGCCGCGCGCCGGGCTGCCGAGTACGCGCGCGACGACCTGAATGCCGCACTCAAGCGGGCCGGCAAATTCAACTTTTAACTTGGCCAAGAAGGAGGTGCTGCAGTGAGACCTATGACCGAAGATGAAGTTCTTCAACTCTACAGCGAACGCGCCGCAGTATGGTTTTTCAACCGTCAAGGCGACCCCAAAGCGCCGCACGCTGAACTCACTAGCGGGCGGTGCTCGGATGGATATGTCAATTCCGCACCGGTCCTTTGTGACCCGGCTGTCGCACTCCGGCTAGCATGGCAACACGCAGTGAGGCTCTTCCAACGGAACATCTACCCGGCATGGGTGGTAGGCAGTGCATACGCGGCCATCACCTACTCTTACCATCTGGCCACCATTATGGGGGCCAAGCACGGATTCACAGAGAAGGATCCCAAGGATCCGAAGCGCATGATCTGGTCGCGTTTCGTCATTCCGGAGGGGGCTTCAGTTCTGCAGTGCGAGGAACTTATTACCACTCTGCAGACCACGAATGAGGTGAAGCAGGCCGTCCGGGAGGGGAATCCGAACCCAGTGAAATTCTTTTCAGAAGTTGTTACAGTCGTCCACCGGCCGGTCGCTTTGCCGGTAGACACGAACCGTGTCATCCTGCCGCTTGTAGAGCGTGCGGTAAAAAGTTGGGCACCGGAGGAGTGCCCTCTCTGCGCGCAGGGTTCACCTCGGCTCAAGCCCAAACACCATTGGGCCGAACTCACAGGCAAGACGTAAAATGCTAAAAGCAAGTCGACCATCGTAATTTAAAACCAGGCACCACCCGAAAGGAGGAAGGGTGCCTGTTATTTTTTTATTTAGAATATGGTATAATACAGGTATGGCAAACAAAGATTCGGTTTTAAATTTTTATTTCCGCGCCCGCTGGCAAACCGCGTTGACCACGCATTTCTTGGTGGTGGCTTTATACCTTTGTTTTTTCTATATTGGCAATATTTGGAATGCCATTAAGTTTGCCTTCTATACCCTGGTTTATTCATCCGACATGCTGGGCTTAAGCTTTGCTTTATGGGGCGTGCTGTTTGAAATCGCGGTAGTCATCCCTTTCTTGGCTTCTTTTTACGCCATATTCCTTTTGCCGAAGATTTGGCAATCTGAATACCGGAATTTGCAAAAGGTTTTTATGACTTTGCTGATTATGGCCGTGGTGCCAATGTTGATTATAATTACTGACACTTTAGCCCGCTATGCCCTAGAAACCGATGCTTTGCGGGAGTTTGTGAATATACATAAAATACTTTGAATTTCACTGGTAAAATAAATGTCATCCCGGGCTTGACCCGGGATCCAGATGGATTCCCGCTTTCGCGAGAATGACACCAAGACGATTGGCGTCATTTTTTTATTTCTTCTCGTCGTTTTTTAATCTCCACTCGCATTTTAATAACCAATCCTACTAGTAAAATAATTAAGGCGGCCGCGGTAATCAACAAGTATTTTAAAATAGTTTGTGGTTCATTGTTGCCGGGGATTTTAAATCTTTGGACATCTTTGGTACTCGAGGCCATGGCTGTCTCGCCCAGCACTTCGCCTTTGACATCAGTTATTTCCTCGGGTTTTAATAAGCGAATATCGCTTTGATAGCGCGGTAAAATTCGATAGCCAGTTTTAGTCTCGCTGACCAGGCCAATAATCTCCAGCCATTCTCCAACCTTGACCGTTGGTTTTTTTATTTTTGCGCTGGTTTGGAAGGTTATTTTCGCCGCGCCCGAGCCGTCATCAATCAACCAGCTAGAGCCTTTTTTTTCGGCCAGTTCGCCAGTAATTTTTACCAAATATCCCTCGACATTTTCATCAATTGACCCGGTTTCAACCGCGAGCGGCAAAGGCGGATCGCTTTTGCTGATGATAGTAATATCCTGCTTGCTGGCAAGGCGCAGCCGGGTTTCGCCGCCGCTTTCCGCCAAAACGCCGATGACGCCAATGTTATCGCCAAGGGTTAATTTAGGCCAGTCGCTTTTAGAATAATAGATTTGGATGCCGGGCGAGCCGGTAATATAAAAATATGATTTAGCCAACACGCCCGGTTCCACGGCCACTTTGCCTTGCACCCGCACTTCGGTGCCTAGTTCCAAATCGCGGATATTTTCCAAACTAACATCCACTAAACCGTCGTCAGCCACCAGAGCTTCGGTTTTGACCTGGGTCGTAATTGGAGTTTCGGTTTTTTCTACCGGTTTTTTGACTGCCGCTTTTGTCTTAATCGCGCTGGTGGTAGTGGTCGCTATAGCTGGCGCGTTTTTTTGCTGGCTGCGCAGCCAAATAATTTCTGTGCTGGGTAAAATATCAATGGTGGCGGTGGCCAAAACTGAATGCCGCTCATCCGAAGCAATCATAGACACTAGTTGCGTGCCCAGTAAAGCGAATTTAAAAGTAAAGCTTTCGCCACTGGCTTGGAATTTTTCGCCAATGGACCAAGTGAATTGCAGTTTGTCATCATCCGGATCCGTGGATTCGCCGCCAGAAATTATTATTTCTTCATTAGGCGCGGCGGGGTTGTAATTAAAACTAATTCGCGCTTGGGGCGGGTCATTGGGTTTGACGATGTTGCTATAGCTCCCGGGCGTGGGCGTTATGGACCAGTCGAACTTATTTTGGCTAATATCATAGCTATAACTTTGGCCCTTAAAACTCGTGGCATAAGAAATTTTATCTATCATGTTGCCGGCTTGGTCAAAGAGCGTGATAGTTTCATTGGAATTATTCAAGGATATTTTAGTTTTCGATCCATAAAAAACCTGGTATTCATTTGGCACTAAAGTAATTTTTTCCAGGGTTATAATTTTTTTGGTATCCCCTAATTTCCAGCCATCAAGACTAGCAGTTTCAGGTCCGCTATTCCAGATCTCAATAAACTCATCTTCGTTATTATTAGGGTTGGGCAAGAGCTCGCTGATTTTAATCTTAGTGGAATCAAAATTTTTTGTTTCCGTCGCGGGTGTGGCAGTTGCGGGAGTTGGTGGTGGGCTCGAAGTCGACGAAGCCGGTGTTTCTGGTGCTGGCGCCGGGGCGCTGGTAGTTGTGATTGTGCCCGGCGTGCCGCCGTCCGCGTTCGACGATTGCCAGACCAAGCCTATTTTTTCCAAACTTTTGCCGTCACTACTGCCGCCTTGGGTATTTTGGTAAGTTAGTTCTCCAAACCAGCTCACGCCTTTGTCGGCCGAGAGTTTTAAGGTGTCAGTCGTGTTATTGAGCGACATGACCGTGTCTAGCACCATACCGGTAAAGCCGGGATGGTCAGTTAAAAACGTTGTGGCGTCACTGGCCAAGATGGCCACGCCGCCCGGCGCTATGGTGAGACTGCCCTGCACAAAAGTCAGCGTGTGGTTCGAGCCGTCAAAAAAACGCCAACTGTCAGTACCTGATCCTTCAACCAGCGTAACCGGATCAGCGCCGCTATTATAGATTTCCACCCATTCGTGGTCAGTGTCCGAGCCCGCCGGATCATACATAATTTCGGTAAAAATAATATCAGTCGCCGCGGCTCGGGCAAAATTTGGCCAAACAAAAAATCCCCCCAAAAAAATGGCGAGGAAAAACAAATACGCGATATTTTTATTTTTGTATTTTAGCACAACTTAACTAACTGTTAAGCTCTGGCCGCGGACAAATTTTTTGCAGCCGCTTGGACCAAGCTTTTTGATTTGTCCAAAAATTTACTGGCATCTAGAATTTCCAGTAGAACCGGCTGGTTATCGCGGGTGAAGTGCACCACAACATTGCCAACTTCCTTGGCGTAATCAATGGGCGCGGGCGATGATTCAATAGTTAAAACATCAGCTTCGGCTTCGTAATTAATTTTTGTCATTAGGTTTTTCATCCTCTTTATAAATTACCTTTAAAATGGATATTTTGTCAAAGAAAGCGGAAGTGTTAAAAACTGTATTACTATGTAAATTTTTTTAATTTCTCGGCTATGCTTATTTTTAATGTGTTGAAGTTATTAATTTTTCCTAACAGATCGAAATTTTTTTCTAATTCATTCAGATTATTAAGCAATCTTTGTTTTAAATCAGTATCATTTTGCACTCCTTTAAAGTTGAAATCGCTCGGTAGTCTGTCAAGTTCGTCGTCGATTCTTCCTAGTGCAATTTCAAGTAAATAAACATTAACTTTGTACACCAAAATTTTTTCAATTACTTGATTAAGATTTTGAAATGCGTTCCAATGGATTCCTCTGCCGCTCCACATATATTGTTCGCTCCATAAATTTTGTATCTCAAGTTCTCTTAGTTGTGTTTGATGGTTCTGTGTTGTTTTATTATTTATATTTTCTAAATTTTTAAGGTCATCGTGAATTTTTCCATCCATTTTTTGAATTTGTTCATTAAGCTTATCCTCCATTTCTTGTATTCGGTTAGAAGCGTTTCCATCTATTGTGTCTAGTTTTTGATCTATTTCATTTTTTAACTTTAAAAGTTCATCTTTTTGAATTTTTATCTCCTCCTTTGATGGCTTGTAGCCAAAAAAGTAAACCAAAAACCCGATTGCACCCATAACTAATATAAGGGCAGTAAGTGATGCGATTAGATAGTTTAAATTTAAAGAGGCAATATGATCAATGTTTTCTCCAAGTGCCTTGTTTAAATCCATGTATCTATTCAAAAATTGTTCTTCAATCGTACTGCTAACTTTTACTGGTATTTTGGTTTCTTGTGCATGTGTAAAATTTCCCATTAAGATTAATAGGGCAAAGATAGTTATTAGGCTATATGCATAAATTTTTCTATTATATCCTTTCATGGGTTGTTTTTTTTATCTGGTGCCGGAGAGAGGACTCGAACCTCCACGCCTTGCGGCACTAGGTCCTAAACCTAGCGTGTCTGCCAATTTCACCACTCCGGCCCGCATCTAAAACTTATCCTAAAACTATACTATTGTCTATATATGCGGTAACCTAAACCCATATGATAGCCGCCCTGCAAGAGATTAAAAGATATATTTTTTATTTATTCCGCAATTTGTCCGGTTTATGGAAAAAGGTGGATAATGATTTTAGCGCCTGCCACCCCACTGACACGGTGGTTATTTTAGTGCAGGGCTACACGCTTTCGTATTATGCCATCGGTGGCGCCTTGAAACAAAAACTGGAGAAACTTGGCTTTAAAGTATTCGCTTTTGTTTCTGGTTCAACCATGAAAAAACCAATTGAGGCCACGGCCGCCGCGTTGAGTCAGTTTACAGAACAAGTGTGTCAGCGGTGCGGAGTAAACAAGGTTTGTTTGGTCGGGCACAGCATGGGCGGCTTGATCGCCAAGTATTATTTGCAAAAACTGGGCGGCCACCAGCGGATAAGCCGCGTTATT
The DNA here is from genome assembly GCA_964364395.1 of uncultured Gammaproteobacteria bacterium. Taxonomy (GTDB): domain Bacteria; phylum Patescibacteriota; class Patescibacteriia; order UBA2169; family UBA2169; genus CAYILY01. Next base: position 10,561 of record CAYILY010000015.1, read on the forward strand.
ACTATTGGCGCTCCATTTTTTGGCACTTGGACGTCTAGCTTGGCTTTTTATACAAAACCGGGCAGGCAAATGATTCCCGGCTCTGATTTTTTAGAGGCTCTCAACAAAGAAAGAAATTTTTTGGATCGCATCTTATCAATTCGCGCTCATAGCGATCAATTTGTTAAGCCCAAGCGCAGCGCTTATTTACCTGGAGCCAGAAATATAGAGTTAGCTTTGGTTGGGCATACTACCTTGCTTGAATCAAAGGAAGTTTTAGATATTATAGAGGAGGAATTGGCTAATTTTAGCCAAAAGTCGCCATAATTAGGGTATCCGAGGGCAAATATTGACACCATAGCCTGTATGCCCTATAATACTAGGTGTTGATTAAGGATTTGGTGCCACCAATAGGCACATATCCCTAGGAAATCCACAACTTTATCCCCAACCCCTAATTTCTATGCAAAACATGCTAAAAATTAACGAAAAGCTTAGCGGATAAGAGTGGTTTCATATCGCCAAAAAGATGAAATCCGCTAAGAAAGGCGGATTTTTTAGTCCCTGGTGCCCAAAGAATAGCCAAAAGGCTGCTCTGTGAGCGTCACGGATGGCAACTTAACAATTTACCGACATTAATTATTTATGAAAACGAGCATCTGTTATCTATTCCTCTTAATAGGAAGGGGTAGATAATGTAAGTAAGCAACAGCTTAATCGATTTAAGCGGTTGCGCACACACTCAAGGGTAAACGGTGGATGCCTAGACACAAGAAGCCGATGAAGGACGTTGCAGGGTGCGAAAAGTCTCGGTGAGGTCCCAAGCAACCTTTGACCCGGGAATATCCGAATGGGGCAACCCATCTGTTTGAAGAACAGATACCTTTAACTGAATACATAGGTTAAAGGCGGGAACCTGGTGAACTGAAACATCTTAGTAGCCAGAGGAAAAGAAAAAAATATATACACGGATTTTTTTATAGGCCCACGATCTTGTGGTTCTATAAAAGATTCGTGTCCATTCCCTAAGTAGCGGCGAGCGAACGGGGAGGAGCTAAAACTTCATTGCCTGAATTATTTGTTTCGGCCTTCGGGTTGGAATGGATGAGGTAAGGTTTTGTGGCCATATGGCGGTGAAGTGTTGTGAGAGTATCGTGTGCAAACGCACAAAATGTTTGCGATAGAGTTTAAGGTTTTCCTTCCTAGTAGAATCCGTTGGAAAACGGAACCAGAGAAGGTGATAGTCCTGTACGCGAAAGGAGAAAGCACTCTATGATGATGCCTCTCGAGTACCACAAGGCCCGAGAAACCTTGTGGGAAACCAGCGCGACTATGCGCTAAAGCTAAATACTTCTTGCGATCGATAGTGAACTAGTACTGTGAAGGAAAGGTTAAAAGCACCCCGGTGAGGGGGATGAAATAGTATCTGAAACCGTTTACTTACAAAGAGCCAAAGCCCGCGCAAGCGGAGTGATGGTATTCCTATTGAAGAATGAGCCAACGAGTTTATATATACCGCTTGCTTAAGTTCCTCTGGAACGGAGGCGCAGGGAAACCAAGTCTTAACGGGCGTTTATGGTGGTATGTATAAGACCCGAAGCCGGGTGAGCTAGCCATGGGCAGGCTGAACCCCAAGTAACATTGGGGGGAGGGCCGAACCCACCAGCCGTACAACACTGGGGGATGACCTGTGGTTAGGGGAGAAATTCCAATCGAACTCGGCAATAGCTGGTTCTCCTCGAAATAGTTTTAGGACTAGCCTTTAGTATACCCGCGGGGGTAGAGCACTGAATGGGATTAGGTGGCGTAAGCCTACTGATCCTAACCAAACTCCGAATACCGCGGTTTTTAGCTAGGGAGTCAGACCGTGGGGGCGAAGCTCCATTTGGTCAAGAGGGATAATAGCCCAGACCGTTATATAAGGTCCCCAAGTCATGGTTAAGTGGTAAAGGCGGTGTCAGGACTGAGACAACTAGGAAGTTGGCTTAGAAGCAGCCATCTTTTAAAGAAAGCGTAATAGCTCACTAGTCCAGTCCTTTCGCGCCGAAAATTCAACGGGGCTAAACCATGCACCGACGATACGGATGCCAGTGCTATGCACTGGAATAACCAAGTTCCAATAACCAATAACCAAAAAAACTCCAATAACCAATAACCAAAATTTTAAACAATCTTGTTTGAGATTTGGAAATTGGAATTTGGGATTTGTTTGGTGTTTGGTGTTTGATTATTGGTGATTCCAGCGCGTAGCGCTGGCGTGGTAGAGGAGCATTCGAGCAGCACTGAAGCGTACACTGTGAGGTGGCGTGGAGCGGCTCGAAGTGAGAATGTTGGCATAAGTAGCAAGAAGGCTGGTGAAAAACCAGCCCACCGAAAATTCAAGGTTTCCTGGGCAACGATGATCGACTCAGGGTTAGGCGATCCTAAGCCGAGGCCGAAGGGCGTAGGCGATGGAAGAGCCGGTTAATATTCCGGCCCTTGTTTATAGTTCTAATGGGGTGAAGCATTCTAAACTTTCCGAACGTCCCTATGGATTGGGGCGTTTACTTAACTGGCGGTAGCGCGGTTGGCAAATCCACGCGCATTACTGCCACTAGGCGAAAAGATGAAGCCTTCGGGTGGATTCAATTTGGAAATGAGGGTTGCCGAGAAAACCCTCTAAGGCTAACTATAAACAAACCGTACCGTAAACCGACACAGGTGAATAGGTCGAGAAGACCAAGGTGAACAAGAGAACACTCGTTTAGGAACTCGGCAAAACAACGACCGTAACTTTGGAATAAGGTCTGCTCCGCGCAAGCGGAGCCGCAGCGAAAGCTCTCAGGCGACTGTTTACCAAAAACACAGGTCCCTGCTAAACCGTAAGGTGATGTATAGGGGCTGATGCCTGGCCAGTGTCCGAACGTTAAGGGGAGAGGTTCACGCCTTGAACCGAAGCGCGGATGAACGCCGGCAGTAACTATAACTGTCCTAAGGTAGCGAAATACCTTGTCGGGTAAGTTCCGACGCGCACGAATGGCATAACGATCTGAGAACTGTCTCAACGAGTGACTTGGCGAAATTGCAAGAAGAGTGAAGATGCTCTTAACCCATAGTTAGACGAAAAGACCCCATGAAGCTTTACTACAGCTTGGTATTGGTGTACGGATTTTTGTGTTTAGAATAGGTGGGAGACTCTGAAGCCTTGGCGCCAGCTGAGGTGGAGTCGAAATATGAAATACCACCCTCAAGCATTTGTACATCTAACTCGGTGCCGTGAATCCGGCCCGTGGACAGTATCTGGTGGGTAGTTTGACTGGGGCGGTGGCCTCCTAAAAGGTAACGGAGGCGTTTACAAAGGTTGGCTAGCGCCGGATGGAAATCGGCGCGATAGGGCAAACCCATAAGCCAGCTTTACTGCAAGGGCGACCACCCGAGCAGTTGCGAAAGCAGAAGTTAGTGATCCGACCGTACGATATAGGACGGCGGAAGCTCAACGGATAAAAGTTACTCCGGGGATAACAGGCTGATCTCCTCCAAG
>CAYILY010000016.1:0-12770 GCA_964364395.1 uncultured Gammaproteobacteria bacterium
GCCCTCGGCTTCGAACGTGGTTTACTACGCCCAGATCGTGCAGAAAAAAGCCACCTTGCGCCGCCTCTTTTATGCCTCGCAAGAAATCACCGAGATGGGTTGGGAAGAATCAGAAGACGTGGATGCGGTTTTAGACAAGGCTGAACAAAAATTGTTCGGCATCTCACAAAAATTTTTAAAGCAAAATTTTATCTCTATCCGTTCGGTGCTACAGGATACTTTTGAACGCATTGAAAAACTGCATGCCGGCGATGGCAAACTGCGCGGCATTTCCACCGGCTTCACGGATTTGGATAACATGCTTTCGGGTTTTCAAAAATCCGACTTGGTAGTAATCGCGGCGCGGCCGTCAGTCGGTAAAACGACCCTGGCCCTGGACATTGCCCGCCATATAGCGGTCAACGAAAAAAAAGCGGTGGGCATATTCAGTTTGGAAATGTCTAAAGAACAGTTAGTGGACAGATTACTCTGTTCGCAGGCCGGCATTGATTTGTGGCGCATGCGCACCGGCAAATTATCCAGCGACCCGAACCACGACGATTTTCCGCGCATCGGCCACGCCATGGGCGAACTGTCGGAAGCCCCGATTTTTATTGATGACTCGGCCACGGCCAATATTATGGAAATCCGCTCCAAAGCCCGGCGCTTGCACATGGAATTTGGCCTAGAATGTTTGGTGGTGGATTATTTGCAATTAATGGAGGGCCGTTCATCAGAAAACCGCACCCAGGAAATCGCCGAGATCACCCGCGCCTTAAAATCCATTGCCCGCGAACTGGATATTCCGGTGATTGCCATCTCCCAGCTCTCCCGCGCCGTGGAAGCCACTAAGCCAGCCATCCCCCGCCTCTCGCACTTGCGCGAGTCCGGTTCTATTGAGCAGGACGCGGATGTAGTCATATTTATTTACCGCAAATCCGCGGACCGCAATTACCAGCCCGATGACATTCCGCAAGAAGAACGGCATGTGGCGGAAATCCATATTGCCAAGCATAGAAACGGCCCCACGGGTATGGTAAAATTATTCTTTAATGAAAACTTAGTCAGTTTCCGAAATCTAGCCAAAATTTAAGCGATACTAAAGCCATGCGAAAACATACGAAAAACACGAAAATATTCTATAGAGCTTTTTAGTATTTTTCGTATGCTTTAGTATTAATTTAGTATCGCTATTATCTATGTTTAACAAACTAAAACAATTCAAAGACCTCCGCCACCAGGCCAAAACTCTGCAAAGCGCCCTTAAGGAGGAAAAAGTGACGCAAGAAAAAGGCGGCATTAAAATTACCATGGACGGCAACCAAGAAGTGATTTCTTATCAAATTACTGACTCTGGTCTACTATCCCCTGGCCGCCAGCATGATTTAGAAAAAAAATTAGTCGAGGTTACCAATAGCACGATTGAAAAAACCAAAAAAGTCATGGCCGAAAAAATGCAAAAAATGGGTGGCTTTGAAGGGTTGGGGCTGGGCAAATAACTATGTCCGCCCTGCCACCATCAATCCAAAATTTGGTGGATCATTTTACCACTCTGCCTGGCATTGGGCCCAAAACCGCCGAGAAGCTGGTATTTTTTTTATTGCGCCGCGCGCCTAAAGATTTGCATGATTTTGGCCATAGCCTGGCAGTGCTGGCCGAGAATGTTAGGCTCTGCCAATTTTGCCAAAACTTTACCGACGAAAGCCCCTGTTCTATTTGCCGCAACCCACGCCGCGACCAAACCACTATTTGCGTAGTGGCTGACCCGCTCGATTTATTAGCTTTAGAAAATACCCACAACTACCGCGGGGTTTACCATGTGCTGGGGCATAACTTAAATCCGCTCGAGGGCATTACCCCAAACGACATCCGCATCCGCGAACTGGAACACCGTATCGAGCAGGCCAATCCCGGCATTGAAGAGATTATTTTAGCTCTGGATGCTAACAATGAAGGCGAAACCACGGCTTTGTATTTGGCGCGCCTATTAAAAAAATACCCGGTCACCATTACCCGTATTGGCAAAGGCTTGCCCATGGGTAGCGACATGGAATACGCAGATAGCGTCACCCTGACGAATGCGCTGGAAGGCCGGCGAAAATTATAGGTATCAAAAAACCCGTCCACCGATTCGGCGGACGGGTTTTAGTTTAGGCAATAATCTTATCAATCTGCACGGCCGTGAAAGGCTGGCGGTGGCCCAGCTTGCGGCGGTAACGGACTTTGGGCTTGAATTTAACCACCGTAATTTTATCGGCCCGGCCTTGTTCGAGAACCGTGGCTTCAACTTTAGCGCCCGCCACTAGCGGCGTGCCAAGTTTAACGTCTTGGCCGGCAGGGTCAGAAACTAATAAAACCTGGTCAAAAATAACTTTGCCGTCTTTGGCTGTTTCAATTTTTTCGATGCGGAGCTTGTCACCAGCTTTAACCTGGTACTGTTTGCCGCCGGTTTTAATCACTGCAATCATAGTTAAGTTTATTAGTTTAATAGTTTATTAGTTTACCAGCCTAGTGAGTTTATATAATACTAATAAACCATTAAACTAATAAACGATAATGTATTATAGGCTTAACTAGATATTATGTCAATACTCCACTCTATCACCAACTTTGATTCCATGCTTTCCAATCCACCCAGCATTAACCTCTAAAACCATGTCTACCGGCACATTGGATTGAAACCGCGGAATCGAGCCGTCAGCAGCCTTAAAAGGGATATTCTCTTGCCACCCCACTACTGTGCCATTAGCTATCCACAGCGCGTCTAAAGCAAAATTCATGTCTGGCATCCAGAAATAGCGGATAGCTTTATCTTTATAAACAAACAGCATGCCGCTTTGGCCTAAACTTTGCCGGCCCGACAAGCCGCGTTCTTGGGCGCGGAAAGATTCGGCGATTTCCACACTGATGCCAGCATTGCCGATTTTTATATTTTTCACGGCCAACGGGCGGGAGCGGCCGAAAAATAAATAGAGAACAATAATTGCCAAGCCAATTACGGCCGTGGCGTAAGAGATTGTTTTGAACGTTTGGTCACCCATAGGGCTAAAATAATAGTGGCAAAAAGCAATATTAAAAGCGAATAAACTTTGCCGCGAGTTTGTAAAAATAAAGATGTCACGCCAAACAAAGCCGAGAAGCCCCACAACACTAAAACGCTTTTACGCTGGGAAAGCCCGGCCGTTAAAAGGCGGAAATGCAAATGCTTGGCGTCCGACTCGCCCAAAGATTTTTTCTCCACTACCATCCGGCGAATGATAACCCAAACCACATCTAAAATCGGCACGCCCATGACTAAGAGAGCCGTGGCGACTTTGCCGCCGGAAATAATCGCTAAGACGCCCAGCATAAAACCGACCCAGACACTGCCGCCCTCGCCTAAAAATATTTTCGCCGGCTGAAAATTCCAAAATAAAAATCCGGCCAAAGCGCCGGCTAAAACAATCGCCAATAAGGCCACATCAGTCTGGTAAGTTTTATGGGTCAAAGACAAGGCAAAAATAATAAACGCGCTGATAACCGTGATGCCCGAAACTAAACCATCTAGGCCGTCCAAGAGTTTGGTGGTATACATAGTCCCCAAAAGCCAGAGCACAGTAAAAGAGTCAGCCAGTATTAAAAACGAACCCACGCGCCATTGGTCTAAATGCCACAAGCCACCGCCCAAAGGATTGGTGACAAAACTAATACCAATGCGCGCACTCAACACTACTAACACCGCCAAAATTGGAAATATAAATTGCCAGCGCGGCGCTAAATTATATTTATCATCAATCCAGCCGCCCAGCATTAAAAGCGCTCCGCCGATAAAAATAGCCCATAAATCGCTGCTCGAAATATAGCGCGCCGGAAACAAATCATAGCCCAAAGTTAAAATTAAAATAACCGCCCAAAACGCCGCAAAAGCGCCCAGCCCGCCTAAAAGCGGAATGGGATGATTGTGGATTTTACGCGGACTGTCAGGTCTATCAACTATGCCAAACCTATTCGCTAATTTGCGGACAAAAATGGTAACCAAAAAAGAAAGGATGGCGGTGAAAATAAAAGAATAGAAATAAAGCATAATTTGTTTTCCCGACGCCAGGGAGGGAACCCTTAAACATCTAGACCAACACAGATAAGGGGCCTCTCCCTGGCGTCGAGGCAACAATGATTAATTGAAATTTTCTTGGTGATTGGTGTTTGATTATTGGTTATTTCTAACATGGCTATCTAAATATGTCTGGAGGATTAAAGCCGCCGCCGAAGAATCATCCGGCCCGCGGCTGACCGCGGCCGCGCTCGAAAGCCGTTCGTCTTGCTTCAAAATTGGTATGGACAAAACTTTTATTCTTTCAATAAACTCATCCACTTCTTTGGCTTGCGCCCCCACCTCGCCAGCCATGGTTAAAGGATAACCAACAATAATCTGGGTTATCTGTTCAGTGGCTAAAATAGTTTCCAATTCTTCCAAAACATTATGGCCATTAAAAATTACCACCAAAGGCGTAGCGATGCGCAATTCTTCCGAGGCTTTGGCTAAACCGATTTTCGCCAGACCATAGTCTATGCCAAGATAGTTCATAAAAAAATAGTTATTAGTTAATGGTAAATAGTTAATAGAAAGAAAATTTTACTATTAACCCTTAACTATTTACTATTAACTACTTTGTTAATATTCTTGGGCCATCTTTAGTAATAGCCACAGTATGTTCAAAATGCGCAGATAAAGAATTATCCGCGGTGACAATCCCCCAGCCATCGCTAGCGGTTAAAACTTCATGCGTGCCAATATTGATCATGGGCTCAATGGCAATCACCAAGCCCGGCTCTAGGGTCGCGCCCGTGCCAGCCTCGCCGTAATTTGGCACGCGCAAATCTTCGTGCACCGCGTAGCCAACTTCATGGCCAGTCAAAGCCCGCACCACGCCATAGCCCAAGCCTTCAGCATATTGTTGCACGGCCGCGCCAATATCCCCCACCTTCTTGCCGGGCTGGGCCGCGATGATTCCCAAACGCAAACACTCTTCGGTTACTTCTAACAATTTTTTCGCTTCGTCGGAAATTTTACCCACCCCTACCGTCACAGCGTGGTCAGTAAATAAACCTTTGTATTTCATCCCTAAATCTAACCCCACTAAATCGCCTTCTTTGAAAACCAGTTCTTTGCGCGGAATGCCGTGCACCAGCATTTCGTTCGGCGACACGCATAAAGACGCCGGAAATTCCTGGCCAATGGGGCCGAAATTTTTAAACGACGGCTCGGCGCCAGCCTCGCGGATTAATTTTTCGGCTTCCGCGTTTAAATCCGCGGCCGAGACGCCGGCCTGGCACATAGCCGCCAACTTAACCAAAATTTCGGCCAGCAAATGACCGCCTTCGGCTAAAATTTCAATTTCTTGTTCTGTCTTGAGCTTCATGATTTAAAAATACCCTGAACAGCCTGCCAGACTTCCTCGATGGGCGGCGTGCCGTCGATGCGATGCAATATACCTTCTTTGGCAAACCGGTCTATTAAAGGCTGGGTGTCTTTATGATACCAAGCTAGGCGTTTCTGAATTCCCTCAGGAGTATCGTCAGACCGCTGGATTAACTTAGCGCCATCAACATCGCAAACACCAGCTTGCTGGGGCGGATTAGACGATAAGTTATAAATTGTTTTGCAGGCTGGGCATTGCCAGCGGCCGGAAGTGCGGCGCACTGACTCTTCGTCCGGGATATCAATCAATAAAGCGTGAGTTGGCTTGACTACGGCTGCAAACGCGTCAGCCTGGCCGCCACTCCGCGGAAAACCATCAACAATCACCCCGCCGTTATTAACACAAGCTTCCTTAATTTTATCAGCCATAAAACTGCTGGCATCATTATCCGGCAAGTGTCCGCCATCGTTTATAATGGTAGCAAAATATTGGCCCCGCTCGGAATGGGAAGCTACTTCGGCGCGCAATAAACCGCCAGTCTCTAAATAAGGCAGGTTTAACTTTTCGGCTAATTTTTTGCCTTGGGTGCCCTTGCCACAACCCTGCGGCCCAAGGAGAATAATGACGAGTTTTGATGTATTCATACCTTAGAAAACTATCACAAATGGAGAGAAAAATAAAGGCGTAAAAAAAACAGCCCCGCGGACAATGTTGCTTGTCCGCGGGGCCTTTTGGCTGTTTGTTCATACCTCCAGGAGCTGCTGGATAGCTTCCTTGCTGGAGAGGACCATCTTGGGAATGAGGAACGGTTCCTGAGGCACCGCTTTTCCTGCCAGGACGTATACCGTCAGTTTGGGAAACTTCTCCCGGAACTGCTGTCCAACCAGGAACATGCCGACCGAGATGAATATGATGATATCGGCCCGGCCTGCCCTGACCCTTTCCTCTGCCAGATCATGCGTAGCCACTACCTCCACGGTGGCCACTTGTTGCGGCTCCACGTCACTGCGGCCAGGATCCGGGCTTTTCTTGTAGCCCGTGAGATTCCGACGCAGAATCTCAATATAGGAATCATAGTGCCTGGCATCAAACACGCCATCATTGACAATCACTACCTGCTTCTGCTGCATGGCTTTCCTCCTTCAGTGAAGCGCCTCAATGAGACGCGGGTGCACGTTGCTTTTTTGTGTTAATTTCCAACTATACAATATGACAATTTTTCTGTCAAGGTTTTCCACATACTACACTGTCAATTAATCAAAATGACCCGACATTAAATTCGGGTCATTCGGATGTAATTCGGATTATTCGGGTCGCTTCTAATACCGCTCATAATCGTGCATTACCAGCTGGGAATCGATTTGTTTGACAGTTTCAATCACCACTGATACCACGATTAAAAGCGACGTGCCGCCAATGACCAAATTCTGGCCAGTAAAGTTTTGCAAGATTAAAGGCATAACCGCGATCAGGCCCAAGAAAAGCGCGCCCGCGAGCAGAATGCGGTTAGAGACCGCGGAGAGATAATGGCTGGTTTCCGGCCCCGGGCGGATGCCGGGAATAAACCCGCCTTGCTTTTGCAAGTTCTCGGCAATTTGGTCGGGCTTGAAAATAATAGCTGTGTAGAAATACGAAAAAGCAAACACCAAAAGAAAATAAGAAATGCCGTAGAACAAAAGATTATCGCGGAAAAGGCGGATGATAAATTCCGCAAACTGGGCCACCGGCGCCACAGTGGAGGTGACAAAGAATTGCGCGATGAGCGGCGGGAATAAAATTAAAGAAATAGCAAAGATAATCGGGATCACGCCAGCCTGGTTGACGCGGAGCGGCAAATGGCTCTGCGCCGCGCCGGAAACGCTCGCGCCACGCGCGAACTTGGAATATGTCACCGGAATATTGCGCTGGCCCTCGGTGATAAACACCACACCCGCCACGGTCACTAAGGCGATAATGATAAACAAAATAACGCTGATTAATTGCGAGGAATCATAAGTCGAGGCAAATTGCAGCACGCTGCGCGGCAAGCTGGCCACAATGCCCGCGAAAATTAAAAGCGAAATGCCGTTGCCGATTTTTTTCTCGGTAATCAGCTCGCCCAGCCACATTAAAAATACCGTGCCCGCGGTAACAGTAATCATGGCTACGATTAATTGCCACAGCGTGATAGCGCCGATTAAATTGTTGGATTGGCCGGCGCGCTGTAAAAAGATAATCGTGCCGTAAGATTGGAGCAGGGCCAAAGGCACAGTCGCGAGGCGCGTCCACTGGTTGATTTTCTGCCGGCCAGCTTCAGACTCTTTTTGCATTTCTTCGAGCTTGGGCACAATCATGCCCAGCAGCTGGAAAATAATCGAGGCCGTGATGTATGGCCCGACGCCTAACATGACAATGGAAAAATTTTCCAAGCCGCCGCCGGTAAAGATATTCAATAAGCCTAAAATCTGGTTGGAATTAAAAAACGCCTGCAAGCCGGAAACATCCACGCCCGGCACCGGCACATGGGCGGCCACGCGAAAAACCACCAGCAACGCCAACACATATAGTATATTGTTGCGGATGTCGCGGCTTTCCCAAATTTTTTTAAGCTTATCAGAAAGCATAACTTGTTTTTGTCATTCCGGCCTTGAGCCGGAATCCAGTTCTTTAGTTGGTGGTGGATCCCGGGTCAAGCCCGGGATGACACTTACTTACTTTTTTATAATCTCACAAACCCCGCCCGCGGCTTTGATGGCCGCTTCCGCGCCCTTGGAAAAATAATGCGCTTTAACTGTCAATTTTTTGCTCAATTTTCCATTGCCTAAAATTTTCACGCCCCCCGGAGTTTTTTTAATCAAGCGAATTTTAATTAATTCCGCTGGAGTAATTATAGCATTTTCCTGGAACTTTAGCTCTAAGGCTGACAAGTTAACAATGGAAATCTCGGGCGATTGGCGCTTAAAACCGCGCAACTTCGGAGTTCTAATCAAAAGCTGCTGAAAAGCCGCGCGGCGCTTTAAACGCGCCCGGCCGCCGGAACGGGCCTTTTGGCCTTTAACACCCTGGGTGGAAAAATTACCTTTGCCGGATCCGCTGCCGCGGCCGACCCGTTTCTTAGAATAACGGCTGCCTTTGGGGCGTTTTAAGTTGTGGAGATTATTTGTTGGCATATTATTATAACTGTCATCTCGAGGCTTTGGTAAATAAAATTAATTGAGTTAACCGTGAATTTTAGATGCGCCACTAAAGCTCATATTACCTGGCAAGCCGAGGAGATCCCCCCAAAATTCCGCAATGTCTATCTTTTAACCATGGGATCCTCTCGCTCCATTTCGTCTGGTGTTTTAGATATTATTTATCGGCATCCGTCACTATTATACTTTTAACACAATAAGTATGTCGCTCGGGATGACAATAATTCCGAACTATTCTTTAATAATAGAATGAGCCTCAATCTCGGCCGGCTTTATTTCCACTGGCTTGGATTTCGCAACCCGCACGGGTTTTAATTGTTCTAAAGCGTAGAATAAAGCTTTGGCATTATTGATTTTATTGCCGGTGCCTAAAATTTTGCCCACCACGTCGCGCACGCCGGAAAGTTCAAAAATCTGGCGCAACACCGAACCCGCGATAATACCGGTTCCAACCGGAGCGGGTTTTAATAAAAGCTGGGAGCTGCCGAATTTAATGCGCAATTGGTGCGGAATAGTGCCTTCCGGAGTAATCGGGAATTTAATAATATGCTTGCGGGCGTCGTTGCCGGCCTTTTGCATGGCCAAAGCCACGTCCGCGCCTTTAGCCAAGCCTAAGCCAATGCGGCCTTTTTTATCGCCAATAACAATACAAGCGCGAAAACGCATTCTTTTGCCGCCCGCCATCACGCGCGTCACGCGCGCCAAATCTATGGTCGCTTGGCCAAATTCATCGCGCGGCTCGTTGGAACGCCCCCGCCCGCGGCCCCGGCCCTGCCCTTGCCCTTGTCTGTTATCGTTTGCCATATAAAATAAAAATTAAAATACTAATCCGCCGGCGCGCAAGGCTTCGGCTAAAGCTTTTAAGCGGCCATGGTACTGTTTCGCGCCGCGATCAAACACCACAGTGGTAATGCCGGCGGCTTTAGCTTTTTTAGCCAAGTCCTCGCCTAAGACAGCAGCTTGTTCGGTTTTGGTGCCTTTTAATTTGTGGCTGCGCCCGGAAACCAAAGTCTTGCCGGCTTGATCATCAATAAACTGCACAAACAGGCCGGTCAAACTAACAGAAGCGGCCACGCGCGGGCGCGCGCTGGTGCCGGATACTTTGGCGCGCACTCGGTTGGCGCGGCGGTCGGCTCTGGATTGTTTAGAAATTTTTGCCATAAAATAATTAGATTAAGCGCCGCTCTTGGCGACTTTGCCGGCTTTGCGGCGGACATATTCGCCTACATACTTCATGCCCTTGCCTTTATAAGGCTCCACCGGCTTTAAGGCGCGGATGCGAGCCGCGGTTTCGCCGACTATATATTTATCAATGCCGCTGACGGTAATAACATTAGCCTCGACATTAAAAGTAATGCCCGCTGGCGCTTTAAAATCAACCGGATGGGAAAAGCCTAAAGCTAAGCCCAAATCAGCCCCTTTTAAAGCCACGCGAAAACCCACGCCATTTAATTCCAGCTTTTTGCTATAACCTTCGGTGACGCCGATAACGGCATTATTAATCAAAGTCCGGGAGAGCCCCCAGTAAGAAGCTTGGCGGGAATCTTCGGCATCAGGAATAGCCACCTGCAAAGCGCCAGCTTCTTCTTTAACAGAAACTACGCGCGGCAATTTAACTTCCAGCTCCCCTTTGGGGCCTTTGACCTTAACTAAATCGCCGTCAAGCACCGCGCTGACGCCCGCGGGCAAAACAATAGGTTTTTTTCCGATTCTTGACATATAATTAAAATATCTCACAAATAATTTCGCCGCCTAAGCCCTGCTTTTTAGCGTCCTTGTTAGTCATCAGGCCAGCCGGGGTGGACACCACGGCAATGCCATAACCCGAGAGCACGCGGGGCAAGTCTTCGTGCTTTTGGTAAACGCGGCGGCCGGGTTTGGAAACACGTTTAACATTGGTAATCGCGCCCTTGCCGTTGCTATCATATTGCAAATCCAAGACCAAAACTTTGTGGCCGGCTTCTTCGCCTTCATTTACGCCGGCTAAAAAATTTTCGCGTGCCAAAAGCACCGCGATTTTATGCTTTAATTTCGAGAACGGCATTTTTATCTGCTCATGGCGGGCAGCCTGGCCGTTGCGAATGCGAGTTAACATGTCGGAGATTGGATCTGTCATCATAAAATTACCAGCTAGATTTTTTAACACCCGGCAATTCGCCGTTACGGGCCAATTCGCGGAAGCAAATGCGGCAAATGCCAAAATCTCTCATAAAGCCGTGGTTGCGGCCACAACGCCAGCAGCGCCGGACGAGGCGGGTGGAAAATTTCGGTTTGCGCGCTGATTTAACTTTTCTTGCGGTTGTGGCCATAAAGAAGTTTAATAGTTTAATTATTTTTTTTATCTCTCTTAATCTTTTTCTTCTTTTCCTTTTTTTCTAAACTAGCTTTAAAGGGAAAACCGAGTTCTTTTAGCAAGGTCAACGCGTCTTTATTATTTTTGGCGGTGGTGGAAATACAAATCTGGAGGCCATGGGTTTTGGACATATCATCACTGCCGACTTCCGGAAAAACCAAATGCTCGGTAATGCCAAAAGTGGCATTGCCGGCATTATCCAAAGCCGCCGGCGACAAGCCGCTGAAATCGCGCACGCGGGGCAAAACCACATTGATGAACTTGTCTAAAAAGTGGTTTAACCGCGCGCCGCGCAAAGTCACCTTAACGCCCACGGCCTGGCCCTCGCGGATTTTGAAATTTGAAATAGACTTTTTCGCTTTAGTGATAACCGCTTTTTGACCGGTGATTTTTTCTAAAGTATTGACCACCACTTCTTCGTCTGCCTTGCCGCCGCGCTTGATGCGGGCGTTCAGCACCACTTTAGTAAGCCGCGGAGTGGCCATAGTATTTTTCACGCCAAACAGTTCCGCGCGGCGCGGGAGAATTTTTTCGGTATATTTTGCCTGGATAGATTGATACATAACATTTGACATTTGACTACTGACAATTGACTTAAATAAATTCTTTTCTGGTCAAAGGTCAATGGTCAAATGTTTTTATATGGCGCCTTTACACTTTTTACATAACCTTTCTTTGCGCGACCCATCAGCACTGTTAACCAAATTGATTCGCGTATCTTTGCCGCAATGCGGGCAGACCAGCTTAACATTATCAATCCGGATCGGGGAAGGAAATTCGATTTTCTGGCCGGGCTGTTCTTTGCGCCCGCTTTTCAAATGCTTGTAAGCAATATTAACCCCGGCCACGGAAACGCGGTTTAATTTCGGGAAGGCCTGCAATACTTTGCCGCTTTTGCCGCGGTCTTTGCCGGCTAAAATTTTAACTGTGTCGCCTTTCTTAATCATCATATAATTAAATAACTTCCGGAGCTAAAGAAATAATCTTAGAAAAGCCTTTGGCGCGGAGTTCGCGGGCAATGGGCCCGAAAATGCGGCTGCCGCGCGGTTCTTTGTTCTTGCGGTCAATCAGCACGGCGGAGTTTTCGTCAAAGCGGATATACGAGCCATCAGCCCGGCGGCGTTCTTTGGTAATGCGCACCACCACGGCATGGGCGATATCGCCCTTTTTTACCATACTGTAAGGCGCGGCTTCTTTAATAACCACGGTAATCACATCGCCCAAAGTGGCGTAGCGCTTGCGGTTGCCGCCCAGGACATTAATGCATTGGAGCAGCTTGGCGCCAGTGTTGTCGGCGGAACTAAGTTTTGTCTTGAAAGAAATCATAGAAATTGCGATGCGAATTATCCGAATTACATCCGAATGTTCCGAATTCTGGTTAAGACACTTCTTTTATTCGTGTCATTCGGATGTAATTCGTAGATTAGGGTCGCTTTATAACTTGGTTATAATTCTCCATCTCTTAGTCTTTGATAATGGTCTTGTCTCTATAAAAACTACTTTGTCCCCGGTCTTCAGGCCTTCCAAACGGTTGTCGCAATGGTATTTTTTGCTGACAGTATAGCGCTTGTGGTAACGGGGATGAACTTTCACGCGGTCAACTTTCACCACGGCCGTGTTTTGCATGGCTAAACTGGTAATAATGCCGGTAAATTGTCTCTTAATCTTTATCTTTTCAGGCATAAATATTACTTAGTAGTCTTGATCTGGTTTAACTTGGTTAAAACACGCGCCATATTTTTGCGCACTTTAGCAATCAGGTGCACCTGTTTTAAGGCGCCGCTCGAGGCTTTAAAGCGCAAATCCACTAATTCCGCGCGGCCGGCTTCTATAGCCTTTTGCAAATCTTCGGCGCTTTGGGTTTTA
>CAYILY010000017.1:0-12126 GCA_964364395.1 uncultured Gammaproteobacteria bacterium
TTATCGCCCATGAAGTTTAAGGCGCCTAATTTAAAAACTTTTGAAATGGATATCTTAGACCCAGGAATTATAAAAACCCTCGAGCCTTTTGGCCAGTTTGATGTCATTATCAGCGATCTGGCTCCCCGCACCACGGGCATTAAAATCCGCGACCAAGCCCTGTCCTTGGAACTAGACCAGCAAGTTATTAATTTAGCGCAAAATTTACTCCGCCCGGACGGAGACGTAATTATTAAAATATTCCAAAGTCCCGATACGAAGCGTTTTGTCTACGAAATCAGCCAGATGTTTAAAACCGTTCACACCTACAAACCCCCGGCCTCGCGCGACCGCAGTTTTGAAACCTATATTATTGGATTGTGGTACCGCTACGGGGAATCGAACCCCGATTCTCAGCTTGAAAAGCTGGTGTCCTAACCATTAGACGATAGCGGCCTAATAAACAATCAGAGTATATAAATTTTGGGTTAATTAGTCAATCATTGACACATTTTATCTGCTTGTTATACTGATCAAGACTTAAGCTTTGGCTTAGGTTTTGTAAGCATAATAATTAAAGAATAATCATTATGATTTTTCTTCAAGAAGAGGACAAAGACGACGACATGACGACTGATGATGATGACACAATAGTAACTGATGATGGCGATGATGAGGATGAAACAGACGAAGATGATGACAGCGAAGACGAAGCCATGTAATTCACAAAAATCCCCGTTCTGCGCTTGCGGAGCGGGGATTTTTCGTTTAGTTTAACTACATGTTAATACTGGGCATTGAAACCTCGTGCGATGACACAGCCGCAGCTTTATTAGAGGTCAAAAACGGCCGCTTTAAGTTGCTTAAAAACCTAACCGCCTCGCAAGTTAAACTGCACGGCAAATACCAAGGCGTGGTGCCGGAAGTGGCCGCTCGCGCTCATTTGGAAACCATTATTCCGGTTATGACCGAGGTTTTAAAATCCCCTCCTCTCCGAGGAGGGGCCAGGGGTGGTGCGCGCTGGAAAAAACCCGATGCCATTGCCGTCACGGCTGGCCCGGGGCTTATTACTTCTTTATTAATCGGCGTCGAGACCGCCAAGGCCTTATCTTTTGCCTGGAACGTGCCACTCATAAAAGTTAACCATATTGAAGGACACATCTTATCCCCCCTCCTCTCCAACCCTCACCCTACCCTCTCCCTGGAATGGAGAGGGAACATTCGGTTCCCGGCCATCGCCTTAATTGTCTCCGGCGGACACACGGAATTAATTCTGATAAAAAATCACGGCCAATATAAACTGCTTGGCCGCACGCGCGATGACGCGGCCGGCGAATGTTTTGATAAGGCTGGCCGGATGCTGGGCCTCCCCTTCCCCGGCGGGCCGGAAATATCCAAACGCGCGGCCAAAGGCAACCCTCTGGCATACGAATTGCCGCGGCCAATGCTTCATGAACCGGGTTTTGAATTCAGTTTTTCGGGTTTAAAAAACGCCATTCGGTTGTTGATAGAAAGTTTGACCCCCTCTAACTCCCCCTTAGCAAGGGGGAGAACTAGGAAAGCTCCCCTCCTTACTAAGGAGGGGCCGGGGGAGGTCCTCAACGACCTCTGCGCCTCCATCGAGCATGCCATTGTTGATGTGCTTGTCCAAAAATCTCTCAAGGCTGTGGCCAAATATAAACCAAAATCTTTTATCCTGGCTGGCGGGGTGGCGGCGAATAAAAACCTCCGTGAATCCTTAAAAAACGCCTTGCCGAAAAGCACGCGTTTTCTTATGCCCGACAAAGAATTCTGCATGGACAACGCGGCCATGATCGCCGTGGCTGGCTATTTCCAGGCCAAGCAGAAAAAATTTATTAAATATGATAAACTAAAAGCCAACGCTAATTGGGAATTAGTATAACTACGAATACGAAATAAAAGCGAATAAACGAATAATTATAAATATTATCTGAGCTAATTATTAAGTACATACTCTATTAACTTTATTCGTATATTCGTACTGATTCGTATTCGTAGACCATTATATGCTTCATAAAAAAATAACACCAAATTGATTTGGCGCATTATAGCGTGGAGACAAAGCAATACTCCAAACAGGCTTTCACGGGCGAACATGAAGTGATTAGTTTAATTGGTATTATCACGGACAAAAAAATTCATATCCATGCCACGATTGCGGATAATAAATTCCAAACCTTTGCCAGGCCTGGACCGAAAATAAAGATATATCGCGCTTAACCGTGGGCCTCAACAACACGGTTTTTTGCGCTGCGACCTTTTTCATAATTTCCTTACAATCCATTTAGCGGCGTCCATCTCCACGTGGTCGCCATCTTGAAAAACTCGCATGGCTATTATTGATAAATACCATGATCGCCGATATCTAAAAATATCACGTCGTCGTTATCAAATTCAAACAAAATTCTAATCTTGCCGGTTATCCAAAAACTCCACTGATCTTTAAGTCGACCATGGAGTTTGTGCGTGTCCAGTCGCGTATCAAACGGATTGATTCTAAAAATCTGCTCCCGCTCCTCGGCCCGCTCTTGAATCGCCGCCGGCAACTTCTTGTATGAACGCTCAAACCGCGGATAACGGTAAATGGTCATACCAGTTGGCACTAGCGTAAATCGTGCAATGAGTTGAGCACAGGCAAGGTGCCGTTCTGCTTGGCCTGCCGCGCTTCTTGGGACCAGCGTAGAACATCGTCTTCGCTTACCGCTTCATCATCAAGCGGTAAGGCTGGTTTTTGCAAGCTTAAAAGCCGTTTATATTCACTGCGCGCGATTACAACCAAATCGTCCTGGGCTAAATTTTTAGGAATAATAATCTTTTCCATAGCGAAATTATAGCAAATTTGGTCTAAAAAATCAAATTTTCCGCACAATCCCCTTGTCCGCATCCACTTCCACCCAATCGCCATCTTTAAAAATTTGGGTGGCGATTTTGGTGCCAATGATGCAGGGTTTTTTCAACTCGCGGGCAATGATGGCCGCATGGCAGGTGATGCCGCCTTCATCGGTTATAAATGCGGAAGCCTTTTTCATTATCGGCACCATTTCAGGAGTAGTCATGCTGGTTACTAAAATATCTCCATCTTCAATTTTTACAAAATCTTTATTGTTAAAAATAAGTTTCGCTCTGCCCTTCACATTTCCTTTGCAAGCAATACCCCCCTTAATTGCCGTAGTAGCGCTAAAATCCTCTTTAAAAAAATCAATAATTTCTCGAGATTTTTTTCCTTCTAATAAAAATACTTTTCCATTTTCTGATATTGCAGAACAATCTCTAATACGACTGTCTAAAATTTTCTTTGACGGTATTTTATTCGTTAAAATTTCATTTGCAGAACATCGTAATAATTGCTCATATGATATACCTAGAGAATCTGCTTTCATTTTAAGCATCGGCATCGCGAGGAAAGCGCTCTTGTTCATTACATCAGTCCTGTGAGTTCGGTAGTAAATAATATATTGAAAAATATCAACAAGCCACGCATCGTCTTTGAGTAAAAGTTTTGCGTCTGATATAATTTGTCGCAATTCCTCCTTATTTTTCTTCCATTTTTTTAAAAATTTTTTCTTGTCAATATTTTTTAATTTTGTTTGTGCTTCTTTAAGGGTATATTCTCTTTCTTCTCCATAACGCGCATAAAGCCATTTATATTTATCAACATGTTTTTTTGAATCAGAACCTATAACAAGATCATATTCTTCTTGTTTATAAAAATTATCCTGCGAGGGAATGTTAAGTTTGTGCATTAAATCGTCTACCTCGTCCGCAGATATTTTTTTTAACAAGGCGTTTCGTAGAGCAGTCTCGGCTGGCTTGTCTACTACGAAAATAAGAGCGAGGGCCGGCATGTATTCTTGATATGCCCGACAAAAATCCTCAAAACTCTTTTCTGCCGAATTTGTTAAATTATCTTCACGCTTTTTAAATTCTTCTTTGGCGTATTCAAATAATGAATTATCTTGCCAGGAAGTAATCGTTATATGCCCTCCTTTTTTAAAATCAGATAAACCGTAATACCAAATAGCATCAACATGAACCATGTTGGTAAGTGAAAAAGGTTCTTTCAAAAGCCCCGCAAAAAAACTTTTATTCGCATAGCCCATCATGATTAAACTATTAAATAGAGGCGGGTAAAGTCTTCTGACTGTTTTGAGATATTGTTCTTTTTTTAACATAAATTTTATTTTACTGTTAAAGTCGTAATCGGCCGCGACTGCAGAATATAAAGTTTACCCCCGCCTCCTCGGCGGGCAGGTTTCTCCAAAGCCCATTCAATATCCTGCGGATGCTTGTAATGCTTTTCAATTTTGGCGCAGAGTTTGGCCAACTCCATAATCTTGGGTCCGGCTAGTTTTTGCTTCTCCTGCTTGGCTTTGGGCACTGTCGCGTTTTTCGTGCCGCCGCTAGCGCCGCGGGTTACAATCATTTTTTCCTGCTTGGCGATAGCCACATCCAAAATCAATTCTTCTTTTTTATCAATAATATATGAGTCCGGCGTAATCATGCCCGAGACAATCGCCTCCCCTAGGCCATAGCCCGCCTCAATAATCATTTGGTTGTAATCTTTAGTTACTGGATGCACGGTAAAGCAAATGCCGGAAATTTCCGAATTAACCATTTTCTGCACCACCACGGCCACGCTGACTTTAGTCTTGAGCAATTTTTTCTCGTGGCGGTAAAAAACCGCGCGCGGCGTAAATAGTGATGACCAGCAAGTTTTAACTGTCTCAAGCAAGTTCTTCTCGGTGACGTATAAATAAGTTTCCAACTCTCCGGCCCAAGAAGCGGTTTTGGAATCCTCCGCCGTGGCCGAGGAGCGCACAGCCACGAACTTGGCGCCTAAACCTTTGAACGATTTCAAAATAACAGACTGAATGTCTGCTGGCATTTTTGTCTTGCGGATAATGGCCCGAATCACATTCGACGCCCGATCAATCGAGTTAGTATCCTTATAATTAACCTTATCCAATTCGGCCTGAATGTCACCCACAATATCCGCTTCTTCGACAAAGCGGTCAAAGGTGTCGGCCAGCACCACAAAACCCGGCGGCACAGCCAAGCCAGTTTGAGTCATCTCGCCCAAAGACGCGCCTTTGCCGCCGGCAATATTAACCGAGGATTTGTTGATTTTTTTGAAAGGCAAAACAAGGTTTTCCATATATTTTACTATACCAGTTTGGTAATAAATGCCTACTTGACTATATTTTTAAACTGTGGTATAAAACAAGCTTAAATTCGTTCCTGCCGAGGCTCAAAAAGCCAAGGCAAACAATCCAAAACCGAAACCCAATGGAGGCTTCAGATGAAAACCTTGCACTACCGCAGACACTCCACCAAGGATGGGGTCGTGAAAGATACCATCGGCCCGAAGGGCATCTCCCTGGCCGTAGCCGAGGGACAGAAGGTGGAGAAGATGTACTCTCGCGCCTTCCACGGCCCGCTGGTGAGGACAGCCCAGACGCTCTATGCGTTTGCGGCCGGGACGGTCTACTTGCCCGACCTCATGCCGGTCATCGCCGAGATCGGCGACAATACCCTGTTCGCGGAAATCGGCACTCCGGAATTCCTGAAGGCGGTCGAAGCCGGGGCCTCGTATTTCCAGGCTCTGCTCGCCGTCCACGGCCAAGCCAAAGCCAAGGACTGGGCCGAGACCGCAGTGGATGGCGTCAGGAAGATGTTCGACGCCATGGCTGATGGCGAAGTCGCCGTGGCGTTCGGCCACAGCCCGGTCATCGAACTCATGGCCTGGTGGGTCGACGGCAATGAGCTGGCCGAGAGCTACCAGCGCCTGGGCGACATGGAGGGAATCATCTTCGTCGTCGATGGCAAGGAGGAACACCAAACCATCACGGTCAGCGGCAAAATCAGCGTCGGCTGACCGCCGCATCCCATCGCACACCGAAGGGGAGAAGCAAACACACCAAGTAACTCGTGCTTCGCTTCTCCCCTTCTTTTTTTATTTGTTTACAAATAACCCACCGAAGAGGCGGGTTTATTTAACTCTTCTTACCTCCCCTTTTTCCGTCCGCCTTCGCCAAGGCTACGGCGGACTACGCTTTGTTCAGTGTTTATCCAAGTCTCTTTATAACTCCTCGCTCCGCATCCACCTCAACCATATCCCCGTCTTGCAAAACCTTGGTGGCCACTTTCGTACCAATGATGCAAGGTATCTTAAATTCGCGGGCCATGATGGCAGAATGGCAAAGCACGCCGCCCTCATCTGTTATGACGGCGTTTATTTTTTTGAAAACCGGATTATAATCGGGATTGGTCAGGTTGCATACTAAAATTTCGCCCGGCATAACTTTTCCGATTTCCCGGCTGGTAAGAATAACCCGCGCTTTCCCGCGGGCAATGCCCGGATAGGCAATTGTTCCCCTAATTTCTTTCATATCGCCAATATTCCCCCAAATGATGTCTTTAATATTTTTTACCGCCCGTCCTTTTATAAACTCGATTTCATTGTCTACTTTAACAACGCCGTAGGTTTTTCTTTGCTCTATTTCGGACGAATCAACAGAGTTGCCGAGCAAAGCCGCAACAACCTCGTCTTTTGTATGACGCAAAAATTGCTCCGGAGAAATACTAAGCCTTTTTATAATTTCTTTGCGCATGCCAAAAACAAGATAAAAAACAATCGTATAAACATCAATTCGGTAAGTCTTCAAATAAATAAGTTCCTGCATAAATAGCAAGTAGTCGCGGAACTCTTTATTTTTGATGGAGTGAATAGCGTGGGCGGCGCCTCGTTCAAGTGCGGCCTGCTCTTTCAATTTATTTATCAATTCTTTCTTGTTATTCAGTATTTCCTGGACGCGCTTTTTATACTCGCCAAATACAAAGGGGCGCGAATCAATCAAGTGCATTTTTAGCCAGCGATAACGTTGATAGATGCCGCTAAGCGCCGGATCGCTGATATTTTTTAACTTAAGAATTTCTGCCTGCTCTTTCTGAAAGAACTGTTTTTTTGACGCATAGGCGACGCTCATCAAAAATGCGTCGACCTCGGTGCCGCGCCATTGCGGATACTGCTTCATTGCCAAGCCGCGCACGAAACGATCAAACGATTCATTCAAAAACTCCATGCTCCAAAGCCAATGGTGAAGCGGCTGGATGCTTTTAAAATGCTCTAAAAACAAATTAGCCAGTTCTTGATTGGTGAGATTCCTCGTGTTTATTGCTCCAATTTTCTCGCTCTTATTGATTGCCGCCATTAAATCACTCTCATAGTCTTGGATGTATTTTTTAAGGTAAATAATGCCTTGTTGTTTTAATTTTTCGTCATAAATAGCCCGAAAGGCGTCAAATTCATCTTGAACGATAAAAAATTCGGGGCCGAGTTGGATAGCGTTTTCCATGCCCCTTTTTATCCCCTCCATTTGAAACCATTCCCGACTTAAGCTGGATGCCAATTCCGCCGAAAAAATAACCGTGTCGCGATACACACCGTGCCGATACCAACGTTTTATTTTTAAACGTTCTAATAAAGAAAAGGGGGCTGTCTCACGAAAAACGATAATTTTAGGCTTAATAATCTCTATTTTCATGCATTTTTACGGGATAATAAAGCAAAAGGTAAACAATAATTTTCCAGCTGACGCAATTCTCCTGGTTCCGCTGTTATAAAGCTGCGCAAACCAGACAATTCACGCACCCGAGCCGGATTACTCTCTTGGGCTAAAAGAATATCTAATAAACCAAGCGCGCGCTGGAGCGCTCGGTCGCGACTGGATGCATCTCCTTTTTCCTGCCACACCCGCGCCCGCGTGATTTCACTGCCAATATTCCCCATTTGCGTGGCTATCATATAATTAAACTCTCAGTTACCTGTTTAACCTTCTCGCGAATGGTTTGATCCTGTATTTCCAAACTGCGATTGCCAACCGCCGGCCGAATATTTATCAAAGAAGTATATTCAATCCAATCGCTCTTATCTTTTTCGGGATAAATATTGGCTCCCCATAAATTTTTCTGTTCCGACCCATCATCAAGTAAAACCTGCTCGCAGTCCGCGTGCATCTCACCCCCAGCGGCCATCAGGTTGCGTTCAATATCAACCACGACTTTCACCATATCGCCGAAAGTGGACAGGGCTAATTCCCTTAGTCTTTCCAGGCTTATTTTGTCTTTGATAATAATAATTTCCATAAACCCAGCTTATCTTGAAAACCGCAAAAAATCAATCAGCCGTCGCTTAAAAAGCTATGGCTGACAAGCCAAAAAAATTAAGACGCTTGATCTAGCCTTTTTGCTTCCGCCCACGACAGTTCATAAATCTTTTTCATGGCGTCAGCGATTTCTTTGCTCTCAATAATAATCCCCAGCTTCTCCCGCCAGGAAGCAATCATAATTTTATTGTCATAAATATTTATTTCCGGGCTAAAATTATATTTATCCGCTGGCACAAAAGTAGACTCGCGTTTTTCTTCTTCGTTATGTTTTGCGCGTTCAATAGCCAATGGCGTTTTGGGAAAAATACCGCGAATATAAATATTCTTAGCAGCGCGGCGCTGATAGTAGTCCGGAAAATAATTAGGCAAAGTTCCCTGCACATCATCAACCGCCGCATAAGCCCGGATCGGCTCCGTGGAAGTCAGGGTATCCTCATACACTTCTTTTAAACCTTCCAAGCCTTCGTAAAATCGTACTTGCGGCCGACCCACGGTATTGTGGAGTGATTTTAGTTTGGGCAAAATTTCCTGCGCTTCTTCAAAATGCTCCTTACTTTTCCGGTACTCTTCATTATAAAGCCTGGTAATCTTATCCGGCGATTCGGCAATATATTCCTGTTTTGGCTCTTTGCCGGAAATACTCACCAAACCCTTAGCCACCAAAGAATCCAAAATATCATAGCCAGTAGTGCGGTTAATCTCGGCTTTGCGAGAAATCTGCGAAACCGTGCCTTTGCCCAGTTCTAAAATGGCTAAATAAACATTGGCCTCTTTTTCACTAAAATCGAGCGTTTTTAGTGCCTCCCTCAATTTTTGGTCTATCTTTTGCATAGTGACTTAAGTATACATCATCTAAATAATTGTGTCAATAGTCTCCCACAAAATCTAAAATATCTGTATTTTATATAGTATTCTAGTATATTTTTCTGTTGGAGATACTTGACAATATATAAAATACATGATACACTACCATTACAAAATTAAAATTGACCTTTTCACTATAACCCACCCTACCCCACAAGGAGATAGCCATGAAAAAAGGTTACGCTATCGCAGGATTAATTTTTTTTATCTGTAGTCTCATCTGGATGATCGCGGGTAATATTCCAGTTGCGATAATCCACGGGTTGGCCGGCATAAAGTTTTTTTCACTGTCAATCAATTCATCCCGATAGTGGAATGTACGTTTTTGCGGATCCGACTGGCGCTGGCTCGCTTACGCATAAAAAAAGGAGGTAAACCTTGCACCAGATTCTGCAGTGGCTGGGGGGAGACTTCTATCTCCTCAATAAGGTCTTTCTGTCGCTCTCCGAATATGCCCGCAAGCGCGGCAACAGGACAAAAGCGCGGCAGTGGCGCATTTTCTCCTGGATAGTATATCTCACAGGTTTGCCGCCGTGGGTCATAATCTTTATTGACTCGCGGAATTGGATTGCCGCTGCAGTGGAAGCAAGCGGTGTCCCAGCCATGTTGTTGGGTCTTGTCATTGCTGTCCGCGGCATAAATAAAAAACCGCCGCCTTTGCTGGATCGCCTAGCGCTTGTCTGCATCCCACTTGGGTTCGCTTATAGTCTCTATGATTTTGGCGGACTCAACACCATTAACCAATGGTTGGAAATCGGACTGGTGGCGGGATTTCTAGTGGGCACTTACTTGCTCGCCAAGGAAAAACCCAGCGGCTATCTCTGGTATGTGCTTATGCATATCACCTGCGGATGGCTGATGTGGATACAAGCTTATCCCTGGCTCTTTCTCCAACAGGTTATCTCACTCGGCTTCATCGCTGCTGCCTATCGCGTGACACGATTGCGAAAATAACAAGTTGCACTTTGGACCGCCCCTAGCTGGATGCTATGGGCGGTTTTCTTTTTATTTGCCAAATGAAATTTCTAGATTCTTGCCAAATACCCCCGCGATGCGCGTCAGCATAGCAATGGTAAAATTCTGGTTGCCAGCCTCCATGCGCGCCACATTGCTCTGGGTAGTGCCGATTTTTTTGGCCAGCTGCCCCTGGCTCATCTTAGATTTTTTGCGCATTTGTAAAAGCGCGTATGATATCTCCAGCTGTTTGCCGAATTCATCAAAATAACGTTTGAATTCCGGATCTTTAAGGTGCTCCGCCAAAACATCTTCAAAATCAGTGAGTTTGATTTTTTTCTTTTTAGTAATCATAAACATTTTGATTAATCATAAAATCATTATAATTATTAACAGCCCTTGCTATTTCCTGGTGCGGTGTTTTTGGCGTTTTCTTTAAAAATCCGTGAAGTAAAATAATATTTTTGCCAACAAAGGTAAAATAAAAAATCCTATGATGGGTATGTGAAAAATCGACACGAAGCTCTCTAATTTTACCGGTAATGTGCTTGCTATAGGGTTCATCTAAGTATCCCTCGCATAATCTAAGATACTTAATATACTTTTCTACCTTAGCCATGCTTTTACTGTCCAAACTTAATATATAAGCAAGCACGGGGCTTTTACCGGTTTGACTCTCGGCATAATATTTAACCTTATATTCTTCTACCATAAGTATATATCATAAATGATATGATGTCAAAATTCAATCAAACCGAGCAATTTTTAGATTCTTAACCATAATCAGCTTGCCGCTTTTTAATTTTTTAACTTGCTTATATTTCTTGTTTCGATATACGATTCTCAATCGCTTGGTGTCTTCAGTAATCCACCGCTGTTCTTGCTTGGTCTTATACTCTTCACGCTTTACATAACAATACCCGTAAATTCTTTTATGTTCATCAAAGTGGACTTCAGCCAACCTCCCATTAACAATTGCGAAACTCCATGTACTCATATTATATTTTTATAAATACCTAAATAATTCTACTTTAACGTTTTAATTATAAAAAATCAATCAAAAATTGAAAAAACTACAGATAAACTGTATTATAAGCTTATGCCAAAAACTGAAATCCCCAAAGCTTATGATTCGCAAAAGGTTGAAGATGCCCTGTATAAACAGTGGGAATCTTCTGGTCTGTTCCGGCCAAGCGACCCAAATACCCGAATGCATCCGAATGACCCGAATAAAAAACCCTTAAGTATATCCATGCCCCCGCCCAACGCCACGGGCACGCTCCACCTGGGCCATGCCGTGATGCTGGCTTTGGAGGATATTATGGCGCGCTACGCCCGCATGAACGGCCGACCCACGTTGTGGCTGCCGGGGGTTGACCATGCCTCGATTGCTACAGAAAATAAGGTGGAAAAATTGCTTAAAGATAAACAGAATAAAACCAAGCAACAGCTGGGCCGGGGAAAATTTTTGCGTGAAGTGGAAAAGTTCGTGGTTGAATCTAAAAGCACTATTGAAAACCAAGTCCGCAAAATGGGGTCGTCTTGCGATTGGTCGCGCGAACGCTACACCCTGGACGCCGGCCTTTCCCGCTGCGTGCAGGAAGTGTTCGTCAAAATGTATAATGACGGCTTAATCTACCGCGGCCACCGGATTGTTAACTGGTGCACGCGCTGCCAATCCACCTTGGCGGACGACGAAGTGGAATATAAAGAACAATACGCGCCGCTCTATACTTTTAAATACGACGCCAGCTTCCCTATCCCCATTGCCACTACCCGCCCAGAAACCAAGTTAGGCGACACGGCTGTGGCGGTAAACCCCACTGACAAGCGCTACAAAAAATACATTGGCCAAACTATTAAAGCCAATTTTTTGGGTACACCGTTGGAATTAAAAATTATTGCTGACAAATCCATTGATCCGGAATTTGGCACTGGCGCCTTGGGTGTGACTCCAGCCCATTCTTTGG
Organism: uncultured Gammaproteobacteria bacterium; assembly: GCA_964364395.1. Classification (GTDB taxonomy): domain Bacteria; phylum Patescibacteriota; class Patescibacteriia; order UBA2169; family UBA2169; genus CAYILY01. The sequence goes on from CAYILY010000017.1 coordinate 11,957, forward strand.
TAGACGCGGAAATGGCCCGAACGCATAATTTAAAAACTATTCCTGTTATTGACGAACGCGGCAAAATTAAAGCCGGCTTTTCTAAATTCTCCGGCCAATATACCACTGGAGCAAGAAGCAATATTGCCGCTGAACTAAAAAAACAAGGCTTAATTACCGAAGAAAAAGAA
>CAYILY010000018.1:0-11591 GCA_964364395.1 uncultured Gammaproteobacteria bacterium
GCAGCTAATGGAAATCTACGAAAAATATGGCGCGCCGGTAATTGCCGCGGAACGGGTTGATAAAAAAGACGTCAGCAAATATGGCATTATTGGCTCTGTTCCTGTTTCCGCGCGCACCCATGAAGTTAAATCTTTGGTGGAAAAACCCAGTATCGAAAAAGCGCCGTCTAATTTAGCCATTATCGGCAAATACATTATTACTCCCAACGTGCTCGAGGCCCTGGCCGCGGTTAAACCCGGCCCAGACGGCGAAATCCGCTTAATTGACGCGTTCCGCGCGGTGGTTAAAACCCAAAAAATCTACGCCCATGAATTTGCCGGCACGCGCTATGACTGCGGCTCTAAACTCGGCTTCTTAAAAGCGACAATGCACTTTGGCCTTGAGCACAGCGAAGTCAAAGACGACTTTGCCAAGTACGTAAAAAGTATTAAAATATAAAAAGGTTTAATAGTTGATTGGTTTATTAGTTAAATAGCAATTTTCTTACCAATAAACTATTAAACTAATAAACATTTACATGTTAAAAACCAAAAACAAAATATTTAAATTGATTGTCTTAATAGCTCTCCTGCCCTTACTGGGCTTAGGTTGCAAAGGCTCGGGCACCATCAGCCGCGAATCTTTAACGCCCGTCACTTTGGAATACTGGCGCACTTTTGATGAAGCTGATGATTTTACCGAAGTTGTGGCCGCCTTCCGCGCCCAGTATCCGCATATTACCCTTAATATAAAAAAAGTCCGGATCGAAGATTACGAACAAAGCCTGCTCCGCGCCATTGCCGAGGGCAAGGGGCCGGACATTGTTTCTTTGCATAATACCTGGCTCCGCCAATACCAAGACGCACTCGCGCCCTTGCCGGAAAACATTACTCTGCCGGTTACGGAAGTTGACGGCAAAAACACCGCCACAGTTTTAAAAACCAAGCTATCCTTGAGCTTGCGCGAAATGCGCAACAATTTTGTTGACGTGGTAGTGGCTGATTCACTGATTGACGGCAAAATCTATGGCCTGCCTTTGGCTTTGGATGCCATGGTTTTGTACTATAACCGCACTTTATTGAACCAAGCCAATATCCCCACGCCGCCGGCCACCTGGAGTGAATTTAAAGAAGCGGTCAAAGCCCTGATCGTGCAAGATAGAAGCGGCAATTTTGTCCAAGCCGGCGTGAGCCTAGGCACCAGCCGCAATATCAACCGCTCCCCAGACCTATTGGCGGCGCTAATGATGCAAAACGGCACAGAAATGGCTAATGCCAATAATACGCGTGCTACCTTTGATTTAGTGCCCGCGGCCATTAAAGATAAATCCATCAATCCGGGCCGCGATGCCCTGACTTTTTATACAGATTTTGCCTCCCCGGCCAAAGAAGTTTATACCTGGAACGATAAAATGCCGGAATCTTTAAACGCTTTCGCCAGCGCCAAAAGCGCCATGTTCTTTGGCTATGCTTACCACTTGCCGCTCATCCGCTCCTTGGCCCCAGGGCTGGATTTAGGCATTGCCAAATTGCCGCAAATCAGCAGCAGCTCCAAGCCAGTTAATTTCGCCAACTACTGGACCGAGGCCGTCACCAAGCAATCCCGCCACCCCAACGAAGCTTGGGCTTTTATCCAGTTCGCGGCCAGCGCCGAAAATGTTAAATCTTTCTTAACGCGCGCCAAAAAACCCACGGCCCTGCGCGCCCTGATTGCCGAACAGCGGCAAGACGATATTTTAATAACCTGGGCCGACCAAATCTTAACCGCCCAAAGCTGGTACCGCGGCAAAAACCCGGGCGCGGCCGAAGAAGCCCTGCGCGTGATGATCGACCAAGTTATAAAAGGCGAATACCCTAGCCTAGAGGCCATTAAGCTCGGCGTCGAAAAAATTAATGAAACTTTCTAAAATAAATTTATTGCTGGTTTCTCTTGGCCTGGGCGGGGCGCTGTTTTTGCCGAACGCCATTTACGCCCAAGCACCCCTGCCTGATTTATTGCCGGCCTGCACCGAAACTGGCGCCTGCCGGATTTGCGATATTATTGGCATCTTTATCACCCTCGGCCGCTGGCTGATTGCCGGCGCCGCGCTGCTGGCTTTGCTGGTAATTGTTTATGCCGGCAGCCAGCTGGTTATTTCCCAGGGTAGCGCTGAACGAGTCGGGGCCGCCAAAAAACAAATTGTCGGCGCCGTGGTGGGCTTGGGCTTGGTATTAGTGGCTTTCCAGTTTGTCACTTTTATTATTTTCGCGGTCACTACCCCGGCCTCCCAGCAAAACCCGGGCACAGCCCAAACTGCTGACGGCAATAACCCCACCCAGCAAAACTTGGGCAGCTTTTTAACCGTTAGCGGCGCGGGCATGCCGTGGTGGAAAATCTGCGACCAAGCCGAACTCTTGGAGCAAGGTTCAAAAAATGGCGGCAAAGGCGCGCCTATTCCCTCAACCGGCAGCTGTGCTTATTGGGGTGATGCCACCATCTGCTCTAAAGACGGAGCAAAAAAATGCTGTAAAGGACTTTGCACGCCCGAAGCCTGCAAAACCGAGGAAGAAATTGCGTCAGTTGTCCAAGGCAAGCCTAAATTAGAATCCCCTGGCCAGGACATATCTGACTGTGACCTTAACACCGAACGAGGCGTCAGGCAGTGCCTAAAAACCAAAGGCGGCATAGATATCAATAAAGATCCTTGTGCTAATATTTTAACTTCTACCAATTGCACATCAGTTATCGGACTCTCTCCCACAACTGTGCAAAAACTAATAACTGCCAGCGGCAAATGCAATTTTAGCTGTATTTATATTACTGGCGGCACCGAGCAGGGTCCGCATGTTTCACACGGCGGGCCAAATGTGGTTGATGTGCGCAATAATGAAGAAGCCCGCAGTGTTTTAGAACAAGTTGGGCTCAATTATAGCTCTAAATTTTTGCGTGGGCAGACAAATTGGTTTGTTTGCGACGAAGGCGGAAGAATAAGCAGCTGTTCTTTAGCCGGCCATTTACATATTGTTTTCTAACTTTTTACATATGACTAGACCAAAAAAAATTTATGCTTGCTATCTTGTTGCTTTAGGATTACTACTGCCAGTTTTGGCCCAGGCCCAAAGCGCGGCCAACCATGCTTTGAACCCTTTGGGCGCCACCGGCGGGGCACCGGAACTGGCCGGCCGCGTTATCCGCTTGCTTTTAGGCTTTACCGGCGTGGCCTCGTTAGTCTTTTTTATCTGGGGCGGCATTGAGCTTTTAACCTCGCGCGGCAACCAGGACAAAATAAAATCCGGGCGCGACACCATTGTCTGGGCGGTTATCGGCATGTTTGTGGCCTTTTCCAGCTACATCATCTTGCGCTATGTTATTCAAGCTGTTGTGACCCGCACCTAGAGACTTGGACTTATCAACAAGCCGCCTTTTGTCAAAAATCCCATTGTTTTGTATAATATAAACATTATTAATAATTTTTACTAATTGAGGAGAATAAAAAATATGAACAAGCTTTCCCAAAAAATATTTGCCACGGCCGGCACTGTGGCCATGGCCAGCACCTTACTGGTTCCAGCTTTTGTGGCCGCCCAAGCCACGGACACTACGGCTCCAACCAATGTGTCCGATAAATACGGCCTTGATGCCAGCTTTAACATTGGCGTGGGGCAAGACACCGACTTAAAAGCCACGATCGTCAGTATTATTAACATTATCTTGGGTTTCTTGGGCATTATCGCGGTAATTATCATTTTAGCCGGTGGTTTTAAATGGATGACTGCGGCCGGCAATGAAGACAAAGTCGTCGAAGCCCGCAAGATGATTACCCAAGGCGTTATTGGTTTAGTAATTATTTTCGCGGCCTGGGGCATTGCTTCCTTTGTTATCAATCAATTATACTCGGCCACGGCTTAATATTCTGTCGATTTTTAACCCCGTTCCGCGTTTAGCGGAGCGGGGTTTTTGTTTACCCCGCCTTTCGCGAGAGGCGGGCTGGGTTTGCCCCGCAAAAGACAAATATGGTATATTTTAATCACAGTAAATAAAATATGCGCAAAAAAATAATTGCTTTATTCTCGCTTTCTGTGCTGGCTTTCTCTTTAACCGCTTTGTCGGCCCTAGCCGCTCCAGCTCCGGCCGGGAAAGATTTAATCGATTATTTAGACGCCACGGCCCAAAAAGGCGGCTTAACCGACAGCCCGGCCGAAGACAGCGACGTAATGTTAATCGTGGCCGGCATTATCAATGTGGTTTTAAGCCTGACCGGCATTATTTTTTTCGCGCAAGTCTTTTACCATGGTTTCCGCTGGATGACGGCCGCCGGCAATGACACTATTATCAATGAATCAAAAGTGGGCATTAAACAATCCATCATTGGCATTGTTATTGTCTTTTCCGCCTTTATTGCCAGCAACTTTGTCATCAACCGCATCCAGCTTATTAATAACCAAGCCGCTACGCCCGTGGCGCCAACTGCCGACCCAGTGGTCACGCCTAATTAAAAATATGAAAATATACCCAGCCTTATTAACCAGCTTAATAGCTATAACCCTGTTTGCCCCTGTGGCCAGCGCGCAAAAAGCTTTTGACAGCGCCCGCGATAATTTAGGCAAAATCGGCACCGAAACTGGTTTAGGTGAAATTCAAAACGAGGACAATGTGGAGATTTACACCCGCCTGGCCAGTTATTTAAATGTCCTCCTGGGCTTGGTCGGCATTATTGCCTCAATTTATATTATCTTTGCCGGCATCCGCTGGATCCGCGCCGGCGGCAACGAACAAATAGTCACCGAAGCCAAAGACACCATTAAAAGCGCGGTTTATGGCCTGATTGTTGTCTTTGGATCCTATGCGCTGGTTAATTTTGTGGTTTTAAAACTAATTGGATCCATCAGCCAATAAAAATTTATGTTCAAAAAAACTTTTTTAATCTCCAGCTTGGCCATAACGCTCTTTTTTCCTATAGCAGCTTTGGCGGTTGACGATACCACTATCGGCGGCGGCGTCGAACAACTGCGCGGCAACTTAGGCAAATTTGGCGGCGATACCGGCCTAAGCAACGCCCAAGGCGAGGCCGACTTAAAAGAAACCGTGGCTAATATTATAAATATTGTCTTGGGTCTTTTGGGAATTATCGCGGTAATAATGCTGTTAATAGCTGGCTACCGCTGGATGATGGCCGGCGGGAATGAACAAACCGTAACTGACGCCAAAAACACAATTAAAAATTCACTCATTGGTTTGGCTATAGTTTTCGCGGCTTGGGTTATTGTTGGGTTTACCATCAATCAGCTAAGTGATGCCACCAGCGGGGGCGGGAGTGGAAGTGGCGGCACAACACCGCCGCGTAGCGCTGACCCAAGCACTGGTAATACTCGGTAAAAATTTTCAAAAAAAGAGCCAACCCACGAAATTCATGGATCGGCTCTTTGAATGTGCGCGCCCTGCCTGATATTTTGACTAGGGCTTGTAATTCATTATCCGGCGTGCGGTCCGAAGATCGCTCGGCAAAATGGTGGCAACAAAGTCCACTCTCTTGATTCGGACTATGCGCTTGCCATTCTGCTCTTCGACCACCTGAACCTGCTGGTCGGCCAGCTGGTCGTTCAAAATGAACGGGATTTCATGGTACCGTTGGCTGAAGTCCGGCCCAAAGTAAACGGTAAAAATGTGCTGGCCAGTCAGGCACTGGATGTCGTCGCGGCTGGATTGCGCCGGAATAATAACCGGCGCTGTCATCATGGACGTTGCTACTTTGATAGCCACGTTAGTCTGGTTTATTACCCGCCCAGCCTGCGGGCCGCCAAAGGTAACGGTATAGCGAGCCACGCCACGCGGGACATAAAACGAATACGTGTCCTCGCGCATGGATCCCGAGAGAACACCATTGCTCCAAATATAGCGCCGGAGCTCGTGGTGTTCATCGGTATCCACAATCATGATGCCGGACTGGTCCTGTAGGAGGCCATCCTGCTCCTCCCACCAGAGATGACCAACTCGGAACTTGAAAATGTCCGCAGTCAAGTTTCCGACCGTCAACAGCACTTTGCCTTCAGCCAGCAGGATCGAATCCTGCTTGGCCGCGGACAAGGTGTCCCAGCTCGCCAACTCCCAAGCCTTTCTTTCCGTCAAGGACTTAGGAGACTTCTTTCTATACTTCTCCGGAACCCGGGCTGGCGTAGTTTCCACGCCCACCAGGCTGTCCGTCGGTGTGGCCACCAGCCCCGCGGCCTCGGCTGCCTTATCGCTCATGCGCACGAGCTTGGCATCATGAGTGATGACCAGGGTGTCGGCCACCACTCCTGCCAATGCTTGGTAAGCAAACACATCTCCTGCCTTGCCGTCAGACTTCCAGACGGCAATCTGCACCGGATAAATGTGCCCGGTGGTCAAAGTGGCGGTTGCCTCCAGCTCATTGCTGGAAAACATGTGCTCCCAAACTGGAACCTTGCTGCCTGTCGAATGATCAATCCGAACCAGTGCCCGGCTACCAGACTGGTTCTTGATAACCAGTTTCTGGGTGTCTGCGGCCTCGATCGGCGACAGGACAGCGAACAGCGCGAGTACAACTGTGATGATCGTCTTCACGGTATCCTCCTATGAGTGAAATGAACGGTTTTGGGGTTTTTGTTAACTAAATAATATACCACAAATATAATAAAAAAGCAAGTATTATCCTATTTTTCTTGATTTTTAAGCCATTTTTTGCTATAATTAAGTAGTTATGCTTTTCATCGTCATTCTGGAGCGAAACGAAGTGGAGCGATAGAATCCATTATGGATCCTATCGCCCGCCGAGGAGGCGGGCTCCAGGATGACAAATTCTATGTCCGGACACTCCAAATGGAAACAAATTAAGAATAAAAAAGGCGCGGCCGATGCTAAACGCGGCGCGATTTTTACCAAGCTGGCTAAGGTTATCACCCTAGCCGCGCGCGAGGGTGGGGACCCGGCCATGAATTTTAAGCTGGCCACAGCCGTGGAACAGGCGCGGGCTATGAACATGCCCAAGGATAATATTGAACGGGCGATAAAGCGCGGCACGGGCGAGGAGGAAAGCGCCCAACTGCACGAAGTAGTTTATGAAGGCTACGGCCCCGAGGGCGTGGCTTTAATTATCACCGGCGTCACGGATAACGTGAACCGCACAGTCTCAGAAGTGCGCGCCACTTTAACCAAGCACGGTGGCACCATGGCCGCGGAGGGCGCGGTGAAATGGAATTTTGACCACAAGGGAGTGATCCGCGTGGAAACCCTAAACAACCGCGACGAGGTGGAACTTCTGGCCATTGACGCCGGGGCTGATGATATCCGCGAAGAAGAGGGAGGCTTAATGATAGCCACTGAACCGAAAAATCTTTTGCACTTAAAACAAGTTTTAGAAAAACAAGGCATTAAGTGCGTTTACGCGGAAGTGGAATATCTGCCCAAAACCACAGTGGCGCTCGACGAACATAATCAAGCCAAACTGGAACGGATAACCGACGCCTTGGATGATTTGGATGATGTGCAGGATTACTATACCAACGCCGAATAGCGATACGAAAAATATACGAAACATACGAATGACACGAAAATCTACTTAGGCATATTTCGCATTTTTCGTATGTTTCGTATTAATTTAGTATCGCTTCATGATTATACTAGGCATTGACCCCGGCATCGCCGACACGGGCTATGGCGTCATCAAAAAAGACGGCGACCAATATTTTTTAGTAGAGTGCGGCAGTTTAACCACTCCGGCGCAAAATAATCTGCCCACCCGCCTCGAAAAACTGCACAGCCTGTTGAGCCATATTATAAAAAAATACTCCCCAGCTGTGATTGCGGTGGAGGAATTATTTTTTGCTAAAAACGTTAAAACCGCCCTCACGGTCGCGCACGCGCGGGGTGTTATACTCTTAACCGCTAAAGCCGGCGGCGCCGAAGTGCGGGAATTCACGCCCTTGCAGGTTAAACAGGCTTTAACCGGCTACGGCCGGGCGGATAAAAACCAAATCCAGCAAATGGTTAAAAACATCCTTAAACTCAAAGAAGTGCCCAAGCCCGACGACGCGGCCGATGCCCTAGCCATTGCCATTTGCTGCGGCCAAACGAAAAAGTTTATTAGTTGATTAGTTTAATAGTAAAAACCGCCTATTCGGGCGGTTTTGTCATTGCGAGGGAGGGTATTTCCGACCGCGGCAATCCTGACGACGCGCTGGACAAGTTTTTTATAAAAACAACATTCAATGCACTGTCAAGATTGCTTCGGTCGAGTACTCCCTCGCAATGACAGTACTTACTCAACTAATTTTTTGAATTTTCTTTTTCCTACCTGTATCATCATGCCTGGTTTTAACTTAATCAAGGGCTTCCAATCAATTACAACCTTTCCATCAATCTTAACGCCTCCTTGCTCAACCAATCGTTTTGCCGCTGATCGTGAAGTTGTGAACTTTATTGTAGTTAACAAATCATCAACTTGAATTTCTGGCATTATTGCTCCCGGACGTGCTAAAATCTTTATTGAAAATTCTTGAATATCATTAGGGTGGCCGCCTTGTTTAAAAACATTATCAAACTCCTCTCCCGCTTTAAGCGCAGCCTTTTCGCCATGATAAAGTTTTACAATTTCCGTAGCCAGTTTGAATTTAGCCTCGCGCGGGTTAGCGCCAGCATGGATAGATTGCTCAATATCTTTAATCTCATCCATGGGCATGTCAGTGCAGAGTTCAAAATATTTAATAATCAATTCGTCTTTAAGGGACATTAATTTGCCAAACATATCATTCGGCTCATCAGTTAAATCCACGGTATTGCCATAAGACTTGGACATCTTGCGGCCATCTAACCCCTCAATCAAGGGCGTGGTTAAAACATATTTTTCTTTATTCTTGTAAATTTTAAGCAGAGTGCGTCCGGCCAGCATATTAAACAGCTGGTCATTGCCGCCGATCTCCAAATCCACATCCATGGCCACGCTGTCATAACCCTGCATCAAAGGGTATAAAAATTCATGCAGGCCAATCGGTTTTTTATCCGCCAAACGCTTTTGGTACATGTCGCGCTCAATCATCTGCTGGACCGTAAAGTTCTGCGCCAGCTTCACAATGTCCGCGAACTTGAGTTTTCCCAGCCAGTCGCCGTTGTATTTAATTTTAGCCTTGGAAAAATCCAAAATCTTCGCGGCTTGGGTTTTGTAAGTTTTAAAATTAGCCTCAATTTCTTTTTCAGTCAGCGCCTTGCGCATGGCGTCTTTATCCGAAGTATCGCCAATTAAGGCCGTGAATGAGCCCACCAAAAAAATCACCTCATGCCCCAAGTTCTGGAAATCGCGCAATTTGCGGAGCGGCACGGCGTTGCCGAGCGTAATACGGGTCGAGGTCGGGTCAATGCCTAAATAAACCTTGAGCTTTCGGCCGGAGAGCAGGGCTTTTTCCAAATCCGGCCGGACAATCACATCCTCCACACCGCGCGTTAAAACCTCTTTAATCTTATCTTGATTTTTTGTCATAATTATTCTTCTATGCGCTGGTGGGTAGCCAGTTCCCCTAATTGACGAGAATCTAAACCAGTGGCAACCAAACAAGCAAAGTCAGTAATATGTTCACGCACGTCCGGGCCAAGAGAGTCTAGGCTTCGTCCAAAAATCATATTAGCTAGTTGTTCGTGAATTTGGTGACGCGCGCCTTCCCAGCCTGTGGCTCCCTGCAACCGAGGATTGGAAACATAGCGCTCGTATTGTTGGCAATTATTTACCAAACGCTCTAAAACCAGCGTGCCAGAACGAGGTGGCTCGCCCGGAAAACCAAATTCGTTCCAGTATTTGTTGGCCCTTAATTCCAAATCTATATCAACAGTTGATTCAATTTTATTCTCCCCCGACCGGCTTTCCTGGACAAAGGATCGACCATGTTCAATGCTTCTAGGCATAGTGTATTTATCTTATTGTTTAATAGCAGATGCTGTCAAATACAAAAATTGAAATTATCTATTTTTATCTGTATAATTTAGACATTGAATAGCTATATTTTCATGCCAATTCCCCCTTTTAAGCCCCGCCGCTCTTGGAAACAAACCCGGCCCCAATTCAACCAAGCCATTAGGCCCGTCCAAAGCGTGCAAAGTAAAATCCAGAACATCCGGCGCCAAGGGCGGGGCAGTTTTATTAAAGGCATTTTGCCTTATGCCCTGGTAGCCATGGCTTTAGGCCTTTTACTCGCTTTAACCACCTTTGCCTGGTTCTCGCGCGATTTGCCCCGCCCGGACAAAATCATCGACCGCTCGATTGCGCAATCCACCAAAATTTTTGACCGCACGGGCGAGCATTTATTATTCGAAGTCCATGGCGCGGAAAACCGCACCGTCATCAAGCTCGAGGATATTCCAGAGTATATCAAATGGTCCACTATTTTGGTGGAAGATAAAAAATTCTACGAACACAAAGGTTTTGACCTCAAAGGTATTGCCCGCGCTGTTGTTATTGATATTTTGACATTATCATCAGCCCAGGGCGGCTCAACCTTAACCCAGCAATTAATTAAAAACGCCTTGCTCTCCAACGAAAAAGCTTTGTCGCGAAAAATAAAAGAGTTAGTTTTGGCCTACCAAATTGAACGCAAATTTTCCAAAGACCAGATTCTACAAATGTATTTTAATGAGATTCCCTATGGCTCGGTGGCTTATGGCATCCAGTCCGCCAGCCAATACTATTTTAAAAAAGACGCCAAAAATTTAACCATTGCCGAAGGCGCGGCTCTGGCGGCCCTGCCTAAAGCGCCCACCTTTTACTCGCCCTATGGCCCTAATAAAGAAGCTTTGTTGGGCCGGAAAAATTTAATCATTGGCCTCTTGGAAGAAAATGGAAAAATCACCAAAGAACAAGCCGATACGGCCCGGAGTGAAGAATTAAAATTCGCCGAGCCGTCCAACACTCTAGCGGCCGCGCACTTTGCCATTGATGTCCGCGAACAACTCTCTAAAGATTATGGCCAAAAATCCGTGGAAGAAGGCGGCTTAAAAGTTATTACCACCTTGGATTGGGACATGCAACAAGCCGCCGAGGAAGCCGTGAACTTTTACGCCAAAACCAATGAAGACAAGTACAGCGCCACCAACGCGGCCTTAGTGGCCATTGACCCAAAAACCGGCGAAGTGCTGGCCATGGTCGGCTCGCGCGATTATTTTGAAGTGGAGAACGACGGCAATTTTAACGTGGCTACCCAGGGCAAGCGCCAGCCCGGCTCGTCATTCAAGCCCTTTGTTTATGCCGTAGGTTTTGAAACCGGCTACACCGATAAAACCACGCTCTGGGATGTGGTGACAAATTTTGGCCGTGGCGGAAACAATAAAGATTATATTCCCCACAACTATGACTTAAAAGAACGCGGCCCAATTTCCGTGCGCCTAGCTTTGGCTAATTCCTTAAATATTCCGGCTGTGGAAATGCTTTATCTGGTGGGCCCGGCCAATGTCATCAACCGCGCCCGCGAATTCGGCTATACAACTCTAAAAGACGCCTCGCAATATGGCTTATCCCTAGTGTTGGGCGGCGCCGAAGTTACACTTTTAGAACACACCCGGGCATATGCTTCTTTTGCCTCTGAAGGCAATAAATACGAAATTTCCAATTTATTAAAAGTCGAGGATAGCCGCG
>CAYILY010000019.1:0-11395 GCA_964364395.1 uncultured Gammaproteobacteria bacterium
CCGACTGCTCGGTAATGGGTTCGCCTTCGGCAAAAGGCGCCAGCTTGGCATCGTCAACTACCGCCGGGCTGACAGGCGCGGTGTCGGCCAAATGAAAACCTAAAAGCGCCAAAGCTTGGTCGCCGGCAATGCGCTGCTTGGTATTGCCGGAAAGCAAATAAAGCAAATTTGAACTGGCGGATTTAACTACGGTGTTATTGGCAAATTCAATCGGGTTTCCTGTTTGATAAAAAGCCAGCTTATCCGCGCTGACGGGAATAGCGTCCATGTCTTTAAAATCGCGCAAATAAATATCGCTCGAAGCGAACTGGCGGCGCTTGTTGTTTTCTATTTTCCAATAACTGCCGCTGTCATCTTTTAATAGTGCCCCATCAGCAAACGGCCGTTCGGTAAAATAGCGGCTCCAGACGCGCCAGAAAAAATAATTTCCACCAATGCCCGTTGCTCCGCCTTGGTAGGGCGTGTAGATGTATAAGTTAGCGGTGGCTTGATTTTGCGGCTTAACTTTAAATCCATCGGAGGTTTTGCTTTCCTTGCCAATCGCAAAGGAGCTATAAGTTTTAGAGGCATAAATCCGTTGCGTGTCCGCGGCCGCGTCAAGCTGCTGGTAGATGCCACGGTATTTTTCGTTGCACCGGCCGCCATAGCAGGAATAGCCGGTGGCCCAATCTAGGGCGTTTTGCGTGGCTACGGATTTTTCAATCAAGCCTTGTTCGTGCTGTAATTTTGCCAGCAAAAACTTTTGACTGATGCCATACTCTTTGCCGATGTCGTAAATCATTTCCGAAACCAGTTTGGGCACGCCATTTACCATAGCCGTGGCGCTTTTTAGCACGCTGTTCTTGGCTTCCAAAAATTGCTGGATAGCCGTGCGCGAGAGGGCATTGGAATCAAACAGCTCCTTATCCGTAAAAATATCATTGGCGTCAAAATAGCGCGCATTGGCCGCGAGCGGTTGCGCTAAGGTAAGAGAAAAAATTGTAAGATAAAGAATTATTTTTTTCATCTAAAATAGGTGTCATCCCGCACTTGATGCGGGATCCATCTGTATCTGGATTCCCGCCTTCGCGGGAATGACAAAATGTCATTAATTTAAGTTTATATTATAGCACAAAATTGTATATCTGGACAATTAAATTGCCCCATATTATTTAATACCAAATATCTTCCGCATTTATTCCCCCGCCTGTACCCAGGAGGGGGTTAGGGGGTGGTCTATGAGAAATACACAAAACCACCCCTCAATCCCCTCCTTAGTAAAGGAGGGGAGGCGTGAAAAAGATGATTATCACAAATAAAAAAACGGCGAGAAACGTATTTCCGCCGTCTTGGAACGATTGAGCTTGGCCTAAGTTCATGGCGAATAGGCCACGAAGTTATAGAGAAGTGTGACATAGGTGACCATGATCCAGGTTCCACCAAACATAAAATCCATTCGGTCATTGTCTGTGCCAAAGAGAACAGCTATGCATAGACAGAAACCCAAAATAATACAGGCGACTGCCGGCAAAGCAACCATCAATGAGCAAAGGCCTAAAACCCACCATTCCCCCCAAGCTTTTGCGACCAGCGTGCAAACAATACAGCAGGTCGCCAGTATACAGACATTAAAGCCTGCCACAGACAAGTAGTCGGCATCAGCTTTGAGCCATACAATGCCAAACAATGCACCCACGCAGATAATGGCTAATAAGCCAGCTATATCTGCTGCCGCGCCGTGCCCTGCGGTAGTCGCCATGCCCGTGAACTTGTGGTAAAGAATCAGTCCGAGCGTGATCACTACTAGCTGGAAAAAGCTATACTCAATTCTGTCGCCCCGCGTCATGGCTTCCTCTCTTGTGAGGTGTGTGGGTTAGCTGGATTTGTGTTATTCCAGATGCAGGCAGATGTGACGCCGTTATAGAACATCATCCAGAAAACTCCAAAAACGCACCATTCACTGAACGACGCGCTTGTGGCTATTTCGTATAAAGGAAATACCACTAAGAAAGGAATGGTGTCCTTCGGCGTAAACCCTTTGAGGCCGAGTATGAGGCCGAAGAAAAAGGCTATACTGACTAGACCCGCCAGAAAATTAGGGTTGTTTACATCCACTAACGTCGTCATTTAGACCGCCTTTCAGCTTGAGAGTGATTTTCAAGGTGCGCGAAATAACAGCTTAAAATAGCATAACTATTAGTGCTTGTCAATGCTTCTCCAACCCTCACCCTCCCCTCTCCCTCAGAATACTCGGGACAGGCTCTGGAAGGGAGAGGGGACTGCTCAAATCTTTCTACTGAAAAATTGTTCAATGGCTTCGGCTTTGGATTTATCGCTGGTGCCTACTTCTTTAATGAAATTTTGCTTTAATTTCCAGTCCCCTTTTTGGATTTGCTTCCAACGCGGTTCGCCGATGCGCGCGCGGATTTCGCGGATAACCGAAAGCAGTTCCGCCTCGGTAAACTCCCGTTCGCCCTGCTCGCTAAAATTGTTTTGCGCCGCGTATAAGGCGGCTTGAACTAATTCAGGACGTTTTAGGTTGCGGACAACCAGTTTTTCCGGCGAAGCGCTGACTTGGATGTGCACGGATCCGCAATTGCCCAAAGTTTGTAAAAAGCTTTTTTTGCGGTAAGAAATATCATTAATTTTATCCAATTTTATTTTGGAAACCGTGCGGTCAAAAAATCCCAGCTGGTTGATAATGGTAATTTGGTCTTCCTCAATTTCCAGCCGGTTGCCCCGCCAGAGCCGGACAGTGCGCAACAGCCAGTAAGAGCCAGCGATAAATAACAAAGCTAAAATTGCCAGGCCGATCTTGCCCCAGCGCAAGAGCAAATATAAAAAGAAAAATGGCGTTAAAAAAAGCAAGCTCGCGCCCAGCCATTGCCAAAAATAGGCCAAAGCAATGGGCCGGTAAACGGCTTGGATGTTATCCTCTCCAGTATCCATATTTAAAAAGTAGAGCCCGCCAAAAACGGCAAAGCAATAAACGAGAACGCTACCAGCAGGCTGATAACAGCCCAGAGAACTTTAATTATTTGTTTTCGCTTCATGTTTTTATCTTTTTAAAACTTCTAAAAACGCCTTACTGGGAATATTGACTTTTCCCGTTGCCATCATTTTTTTCTTCCCGGCTTTTTGTTTTTTTAATAGCTTCATTTTGCGCGTCACGTCGCCGCCATACAAACCTTTGGTGACATCTTTGTGCAAAGCCCCAATCCGCTCGGAGGCAATGATTTTCGCGCCGACCGCGGCTTGCAGTTTAATCACAAACTGCTGTTTGGGAATTAACTCTTTTAATTTTTCTACGGTGGACTTGCCAACCTCATAAGCATCTTGGCGGTTGACCATAATGCTAAAAGCTTCGATAATTTCTTCGGCCACTATAATGTCCAGCTTAACCACGTCCGCTTTGCGGAAATCGAGGATCTCGTAATTCATCGAAGCATAGCCGGAGGAGACGCTTTTAAGTTTATCATAAAAATCCGTCACTAAACCAGCCAACGGCACTTCAAAATGCAGAATCACCCGTGTTTCATCCAAATATTCCGTATGCCCAAAGGTGCCGTGTTTAGTCTGCGCCAGAGCCATAATTGAGCCAATATACTGACTAGGAGTAACAATTTCGACCTTGGCCCAGGGTTCGCGAATCTCGGCAATTTTAGAGGGGTCAGGTAATTCAAGAGGAGAATGGATAATAAGGGTAGTCCTCTCCTCCGAGAGGAGAGGGGACTGGAGAGCTATCTCATACGCCACTGACGGGGTGGTAATGACCACCGATACGCCGTGTTCGCGCTTGATGCGCTCGGCGATAATTTCCATATGCAGCATGCCTAAAAAGCCGCAGCGGTAGCCAAAGCCTAAAGCCGGCGAATGCTCGGCCTCAAAAAAGAGCGCCGCGTCCGACAGCTTAATTTGGCCAATGGCATCGCGTAGTTTGGGATATTCCTCGCCGGTCTCCGGAAAAAATCCGGCAAACACCATGGGTTTTACTTGGCGGTAACCCGGGAGCGGCGCGCCCTTGGCTTTTTTATGCGTCACCGTATCACCCACCCGCGCTTGAGCGACTTCTTTAAAACCAGTCACTATATAACCGATCTCCCCGGCTTCTAATTTTTCCCGCGGGTTAAACTTGGGCTTAAAGGTGCCAACCTCCAAAGCATGAGTTTCCTTATCTACCCTCAATAAATAAACTATATCACCTTTTTTCACCGAACCATTCACGACGCGCACAAACACCACTACGCCGCGGTAATCGTCATAAGTCGAATCAAATATCAAAGCTTGCAGTTTGTTCTCGCTCGAGCCGGTTGGTGGAGGTACTTTGGCAATCACTCTTTGTAATATCTCGTCCACGCCAGCGCCGGTTTTGCCGGAAGCTAATAATATTTCTTCTTCTTTAACTCCTAAAAGCTTTATGACTTCTTGCGTGACTTTGGGCACATCCGCGTTCGGCAAATCAATTTTATTAATCACTGGAATAATCACTAAGTTCTGCTCCATGGCCAAATACAAATTCGCCAAAGTTTGCGCCTCCACGCCCTGCGAAGCATCCACGAGTAATATCGCGCCCTCGACGGCCTGCAAAGAACGAGACACTTCATAACTAAAGTCCACATGTCCGGGTGTATCAATCAGATTGAGTATAAAGGTTTCTTTTTTGGAATTTGGATTTTGGGTATTTACTGGTGATTGATTATTGGTTATTGGAAATTCAATAGTGTAATCCATGCGCACCGGCTGCAGCTTGATGGTTATTCCCCGTTCCCGTTCTAAATCCATGCCATCTAAAAGCTGGGCGCGCATGTCGCGCTTGGCCACGGTGTTGGTAATTTCTAAAAACCGGTCCGCTAAAGTGGATTTGCCGTGGTCAATATGGGCAATGATGCAGAAATTACGAATTTTTTGCATGGTTGTTTTTCTGTCATTCCGGCCTTGAGCCGGAATCCATCTTTTCTTTATATTATCTCTGGATCCCGCATCAAGTGCGGGATGACAATTAAGATTGAGTGTTTCTTTTAAGTTTAATTTCTTCTAACCCCACTAACTTAGCTAATACCAGATAGACCGTCAAGCCGACAACACCGCCGGCCACAGCTTGGATCGTGAGCCCCAGCGCGGTGTGGGTATCAACTTCCGGCGCCACCAAATAAAGCACCGCGTAAAGCGCCCAGCCCGCGACAATCGAAAGCAGGCTAATAACCAACGTGGAGCGCATAATGTGGCTGTCGTCTAAATTACCCAGCCGACGGTGCAAGTAAATCCAAAGCAGGAATAAATTTAAAATGGCAGCAATGGAAAAAGACAGCCCCAAGCCGGCAATGCCCAGCCAATGGGCCAGGGGGAACGACAAAGCAATATCCACCAGCAAAGATATGGCACTTATCGCCACCGGCGTGCGCGTATCCTGTAAAGAATAAAATACCCGCGCCAGCAGCGGAATCAAGCACTGGGCAAATAAAGACAAAACAAAAAAGCTTAGAGTCCGGGCCGTTAAAATAGTAGCTTCCCAGTCAAAATTGCCCGAACCCAGCACTAGGCGCACAATATGGGCGCGGAGCAAAATCATAAATACCGAGGCCGGAATGGCAATAAACAGCATGCGCCTAAAGGCCTGGGAAAAAGCGCTGATTAGTTTGGGAATATCCTGTTTGACCCAAGCTTCGGAAAAAACCGGAAAATAGGCCAAGGAGAGTGGAATGGCAAAAATGCCGATGGGCACATTCTGTAAATTATTGGCGGCATTAAAAACCGCCACCGAACCAACGGCTAAAGTGGAGCTGATAACTGTGTTGATCATCTGGTTGATTTGGCTGATGGCCAAGCTGAAAGTGCGGGGCAGCATCAATCGTTCAATCCGGCGCACGCCCTTGTTGCGCCAGTCAAACGATAAGCGGTAGCGGAATCCCAGGCGGGCAATGCTGGGCAGCTGGACAAGAAAATGCAAAAACGCCCCCAAAACCACGCCCCAGGCCAAGCCTTGCACCCCAAACATGGGCACTAAAATAATAATGCCGCCAATAATACCCAGGTTATACATCACTGGTGCCACGGCAAAAGCGGTAAACCGTTTGAAGGCATTTAAAATACTGGAGGCAACATTAGACAGGCCTAAAAATAAAATGCCAATGAGCATGATGCGCGTCAACTCGGCCGTGGCCAGCCGTTTTTCAAAACTAAAACCCGGAGCAATAACTTTTATTACTTCCGGCGCCCAGATAAAAGCCGCCAGACCGAAAACAAAAAGTATTACCAACGTGCTATTTAAAACCGTATTAGCTATGCGCCAGGCTTCTTTCCTATCCTTGTGCCAATACTCTAAAAACACGGGCACAAACGCGGCCGAGAGCGCGCCTAAAATTAAAGTGTTGAAAACTAAATCCGGCAAACGGAAAGCCGCGTAATAAGTATCTAACACATCGCCGGCGCCAAACAGGCTAAACAATAAACGGTCGCGCAACAACCCCAAAAGGCGCGAGAGCAAAGAAAAAGCGGCGATAATAATCGCGCCGCCGGTGATGGTGTGGGTTAGGCGATGTTTTAAGTTTGCAATCATAGTCCAATAATCCCCTCCTCTCCGAGGAGGGGCAGGGGTGGTGTGCGTGAAAAATAAAAAAATCTGTGAAATATTTGCGCTTATTATAGCACATTTATCTCACAGACGATACTGCGTGGCCACCCTTGGGTCGGCTTATTTCACGGCTAGGCGCTGGACGATCCAGCCCCCCAAGACAATTGCCCCAGCGACCGCTCCGGTCAATAGGGCAAATTTCCACTCTCGGCAGAAAAGACCGAGGCCTGTAGCAATGACAAACCCATTGAATACATTTTCCATACCCCCTCCTTTGGGGTTAAGGGTGAAAGAGAAAAATGGCGTCGACGAGTTGGGTAGACTCTCGACGCCTGGGCTATTCAGTTTCAGGGAGCCACCCTACTTGATTTCTCTCTTAATTGGAGAGAAATTTGCCATAGTTACAAAATGGTAATCACCACCTTTCGTACACGCGCCATATATTAGATAGAGGGCGCGGCCTGTGAGCGAAGACTGCGAACGCAGTCTTCCATGGCGTCGAGACTTAGCTTGTTCGCTTCTGTTGCCAGAGCTAGCGCCCGTTCCATCTGGAGGTTTATCTGACGATGTTGTTCGGCCTCCCATTGCCAGAATTTCCGAAGTTCCGCGCGACCTTGTCTGCTGCTGAAGACATAAAGCAGCAAGTCTTGAAAAACTCTTTTCATGGCCGACCTCCTCCTTAAGAGTGTGATAAAATTTTTACCGCGATTAATCTGGGGGAAAGGGCTGGGTGTGGGTTAAATAGTTACCCTCCCTATATAACCCTTTGGGCTATTTGGCAAAACTTGCCCGAAGGCTAAGTATGGAGCCAAAAGCGCGACACCCCAGATTAATCGCGGCAATTAAGGAGCTTTTTTGTTAATTTACTAGTATAACATATATAAAAAATACTGTCAATGATAATGACAGTATTTTGGCTAAAGTTAGTGATTTTTGGGCTATCTAAATTCTGGATTCCACTGTTTTTAAACGGTTTTCGTGATTATTAAGTGTTTGATCTTGCCGTTTTTGGCCAATGTGAAAAAATGACACTTCTTGCCTTAAATCTTTTAGTTCTCTAGCTATTTTGTCATTACTGTTTAAAATTTCATCAAATTTTAAATCAAATTTTTCAGAAAATTTGTAAAAATCCTGTTTAGTAGTAAACACATCCTGTAAAATCCTTATTATATTTTCTTGATCTAGGGTCATATTAATGTCATTTTAACTCAAGACAATATTTTTGTCTAATTTTATTCTGTGAATAAAGCTCCAAAACCAGTGTCTTTATTCAACACGCCGGTTAGAAGCAATTTACCAGTTTCTTTATCGTCAATTACTCCCTCGCCTACCACCTTTTTCCAAGCTAGATTCCAGTTTTCCGGATAAGAAACATTAACAGTGTAATCAATCGGCCGGGCGCCGGCTTGTTTTTGGATTAATAAACTATAACCGCCGGGCATAACTTTAAACGGCAGTTTATATTTAAACACGGCCTGGCTAGTTTTACCGGGCGCGGTTTGCACCCAGTTGCCAAACACGGTTTTACTGAATTCCTGGGTAATGCGCGTGCCGGAATATTCATCTAATAAAACTTTGCCTTCAATTCTGGAGAGCTCTTCGTCCGCTACATAAAAATCTTCCGCTTTTTCGAACAAGTCAGAACCCGGGGCTTTAAAGCCGGAAGCTGATAGTAACTCACTGCCCATGGGCGCGTAGACGCGGACATAGTCAACATTATTGGCTTTTTCAAATGGATCGTTTTTATCGCCTTTATGAAAACGGGAAATAGTCAATTCCGCCACGGCGCTGCCGTCTTCGGCAATAGAAATTTGCTGGTCCCAGGATTCTTCCATCACGCCGTCGGTTTTGCCGCCGCCAATGTTGGCGTGGATAACCGACAGATAATCCAGTTCGCTTTTAACCACGCTCGGCGCCCAGCCGCGGTCAATAAATTCTTGGTTCAGGGCCTGGTCGCGGAAATAAAATAGCACGTTTTTTTCGGCAACTTCTTTTTGGATTAAGCCGAATAATTTTACAAAATCACCGGCCGTCGAAGCTAAAATTTTATCCAAAACTTTGGGCGCCAACTCGGCGATATATTTTTTCGGCTGGTTTTCGGCTTTGTCGTAGTTAAGTTCCACCGCGGTTTGGATTTCTTTAATAATATTATCCGCGTTTAAACTGGCTTTATATTCCGGGAAATCTACCGGCCCCAAGACGCGCAACAATTCCTGCAAGGTGGTGGCTTGCAAAGCAATCACCCCGTCCACGGTCGACTCGCCGGCGTTTTCCAAAAACCAAGCCACCTTGGCGGCCGAGGTCGGCCAGTCCGGATACCAGTTGGCGTCCTGCAGCTGCCAGCGGGCGTTAATTAAAGCCAGCGGCTTGGGCGCGAGCACATGTTTAGTCAGATAGCCTTGAAAATCGTAAGATCCGCCGCCCGGAATATCAATTTTAGTGATGCGGCCTTTGTCCACACTAACCAAAGCCAAGCTGCCAATAAACCCGCCGGCCGGGCGGAGCTCGTTATTATTTTGGAACAGCACGGCATAGCGCCGCTCCCCTTCCGCGCCCAGCACTTGGGCCAAGCTGTCGGCGAGCTTAATTAAATCGCCCAAGGAGCCGTTGATTTTTGGCAGTAATTCTTGGGCTAAAATAAATTTAGCGCGGTACTCCTCCGGAATAACCGAACTGTCGACGCCGGACAAAAGATTTTGCGCGCTGGCAATGTGCGGGCTGGCTAAAGACAATGAGCCGGATAAATTTTTAATGGCCGCGGCCACACTGCCCTCTTTATCGGTTTTGTTGATAAACGGCGCCAAGCCAATGTTAATATATTCCGCGGCTTTTGAAATATCTTCGCCGGCCTGGATTAAATCCGTTCCGCTCGCGCCTTGGGGCGAAAGCTTGATTAAGCCGCGCAAAACGACATTAACCGAATCCAGCGAAGATTGGGCTTCTTGCAAAGATTTTCCGGCGGCTTCGGCCTGGCCTTGGCGCAGGAGCGAAAAGCCTTCTTGGGCGGCGCCCAGCACCTGGCCGCGCAAAACGCGGATATCGTTGGTGGCTTCTCTGGCAAACTTGAGCGGCGCGATTATTAAGCCGGCAATAGCAGCCGTGGCCAGCGCCTGTTTAAAAACACGGCGCGGCGAATGGGCCAAAGTTTTGCCAACTTGTTTGAGCGCGCTAAAAGCATGGTTAAAAGCATAAGCTATTTCCTGGCCCAAGCTGGAAATAATGCGGAAAATCGCCAAAAAAACCAGCGTGAGAATTTTTAAAGGTATCATCAGCAAAGCCTTGATTAATGCCACTAAGCCAATAAATACTTCACTGACAAACCAAAGCAAGCCGCGGCCAAAAGATTGCACCGTGGCTACGAATAAACCGCTTAGTTTTTCTATTAAAATTAAAAGCCCATGCGCCAAGAGCAAAAAACCCAAGGGAATAGAAAGAATAAATTCAAACGCCCACATTATAACAGCCAAAGGGAAATTTTTTAAAATTTCCGGCCAGGGACGCCGGCTCTTTTTTAAAGTCTGGCGGGCCTGTTTGATTTTGGCGCGCCGCTTGGACAAAAAATTAATTTCTATTTTCGCGGCTTTGTTTTTGTATTTTTCCGCGCCATCCCGCCGCAAACGCTCAACTTCATACAGCCATTCTTTGCCGCTGGGCTTTTCCGCGGCTTCTTTTTTCGCCGCCGGCGCGATGCGGGCCACGTGGGGCGAGCGGCGATGCGCAATTTTTTTAACCGCGATAAAAGCCTCGCCTCCTTGGGCAATGGGCCGTGCTTTTTCCTCAATTTTTTCTTCTAAAGGTCGCCACCAGGCCAGGCGGCGGGCGTCTTCAGCCAATTCGCGCTCGTGCTGGGCTTTTTTATGCTGGTAATTTTTAGCGCGCGGCAATTTCGCGTAATGATGCTGGTGCGCCGCGTCTTTAGTCAGCGAAAAAGCCAGGTGATGGTTGTCATCTTTCGGCTTTTTTTTATTTGTCAGCGACAGAGTTTTTAGTTGGTTCATTATTATAAATAATAGTTGCTGATATTATACCATAAAAACAAAAACCCCGCTTCTTAAAAACAACGGGGTTTTTGTGCATAAGTTTTATTAGCTTTAGAATCCAGCCGGGCCACCGGGCCCGGGCTCAAATCCACCTTGGGGCTGAAAATCATTGTCGGTGGCTGCCGGCACTCCTAAAAATCCTTCAGGAATATCAAGCTTTAAGTTTGCGCCGCTTTTAACCGTGGGGGCGTAGAAGCCTTGGCCCTGTTCGGCCAGCAAATTTTCGAATTCCTGAATTTGTTCCCAGAAGTCTTCGGCCGCCAACTTGATCTCTTCATAATCAACTGGCCGCCGTTTCAGTACCGCCTGTAATTCTGGCAACGTAGCTTTGATGGCCGTGAGCATTTCTTTCAGTGTGGCAATGGTCTCGGCATCAGCCTGCTTGCTGCGCTCCAACGTGCGGATACGCTGTTCGGTACGGCGGATTTCGGTATTAGCCTGCGACAAACCGCGCGTAACATTGGCCACCATATCAACCACGGATACAGTACTCCAATATTCCTCAGAGCTGCTATAGAAATCTTCTACCAGCTCTAAAGCGCCTTCTGGATCGGATTTAGCCAAAACTTTGGCATCAGCCGCTTTTTTACCCATCACGCCGAGCATGGCCTCAACTTCTTTTAGAGCGTCGGCCAGTTCCGGCCGACGCGCGGCCGCTCGTTTGACGCGGTTAAAGTTGGTTGACATATTGCGCACGTCCCGATTCAATTGCGAGAGCATGCCTCCCAAACGTTGCAACTCGCCCATTTTCGGCCCCCATTCCTGCATAATCATGCCAATGTCCTGCAGGTCGGTCATTAAGTAC
>CAYILY010000020.1:0-11278 GCA_964364395.1 uncultured Gammaproteobacteria bacterium
TAAAATCGCCTTATTTTTCAACCTTATCGGGCGAAAACAGCCAAACTACCCCGGACACTACAAACAATACCAAAAACCAGGCCGGATTCACAAAAAATGATACATAGCCCTCTTTGAGTGTTTCTAGAATATAAAGTATTAGAGTTAACACTCCAGATACTTTAAATAGTTCTGTGTTGGATTGTAGAAATAATTGAGACATAAGACCTAAGTCCTAAGACCTAAGTTTGACTACTATCAGCACTAAACTTAAGACTTATATCTTAGGTCTTACGACTATTTCCTTAGCCTCCGCAACTGGTTTTTTACATAATCCACAAATCCCGGCCAATCCAAAGGCTCCCTTTCCAGAGTCACGCGTATATCGCCAATCGCGATATCGCCATGGCCATGGTTAAGCTGGGGCGCGGAAAGCAAAAAGCTGATTTCATTGATATAGACTTCAAAATCCGACCAAGCATACTCCACCTCGCGTTGGTACCAATCATCGCCCAGCGCTTGCGGCGCAGTGTAATTAGCGATTAAATAATCATACTTATTAATATCGCTTTCCACATTCATTACATCATATTTAGTTTCCACATTCGGCTTATAGCGATAAACCAGTAATTTGCCGCTCGGATTTTTTAAGTAAGCCTCAAAGTTATTATATTTTTTACTTTTCTGGCAAAACAGCAATTCACCGTCGCGAACGCAGAGCCACGACAAACCATCAATAATTTTATTCTGCAACGCCCTGAGCTCAAACCCAAATGTCCCCCGCGCTTTGTTAGCGCCCAGTTCCAGAATAGGTTGCGCCTTATTCTGCCAAGCCAAATTAACTTTAACTTTTTTAAATTCACGGGGCACTTTGGCATCAAAATAAACAGGGTCAACATAAAAAGTTTGGTTACTATCATCAGTCTCGATTACCCGTTTTTCCGGGTGCAAATCCGAAATTAGCGAGGCTGGATCGCCTTTTTTATTTTGCAAAACCAACACGCCGGTCGGAACCAAATTTTGATAAAACAGCCAAGCCAGGAATAGAACCGCGCCCAGCCAAAGAATAATCCTTGTTTCTTTCATATTACTATATTACCATAACCTATATGAATTTGCCCCGAATTGCAATAATTATATTACACTATAAAAACCTCGACGACACGCGGGCCTGTTTGCAATCAGTTAAAAATATCAATTACCCCCTCTCTCCTCTCCCACTTGGCAAGGGGGAGACACAGAGGGGGTTCTCAATCTGGCTGGTTAATAATGACACTATCAACCACGGACAAATATTAAAAAATGAATTCGGCGATTTTATTTTTTTAGTACAAAATCCCAAAAATCTCGGCTTTAGCGAAGGCAATAATGCCGGCATCCGCGCGGCCTTGGCTGACAGCCAAACTGACGCGGTTTTTATTTTAAACAATGACACGATTGTCGACTCAAATATTTTGCATGAGATAACAAAATCCGAGGCTGACATGGTTGCTCCGCGGATGATGCAATACCACGACCGCGGCGAAGTGGATAATTTAGGCATACAACTAATGTCCAGCGGGCTCCCCTTTAACCGCCGCGACATCAAAGACAAACTTTTCTGCCCCACCGGCGGCGCGGCTTTATATACCAGAAAATTATTGGAAACAGTCGGCCTGTTCGACCCACAGTTCTATGCCTATACTGAAGACCTGGATTTAGGCTTTAGGGCGCGCTTAATGGGTTTTAAGGCGGACTATATGCCTAATGCTATTGTTTACCACAAGGGCTCGGCCGCCACCGCTCCCATGAGCGATTTTGCGGTGTACCACACTTACCGCAATTTAATCTGGGCGCAATTTAAAAACTTTCCGGCTTTGCTGCTTTTATGGCAATCGCCTTGGCTGGCTTTGGGCTGGATTTTCATTCTAGTTTTATACATCAAAAAAGGGCGTGGTAAAATTATATTGCGCGCGCTCTGGGCTGGCCTATCTGGCTTACCGGCCATGGGAAAGGAACGGCAAAAAATCCAGCGTCAACGCAAAGCCAGCCAAAAAGAAATCTTGTCCTGGCTTTCTCCGGGATTATTTCCAAGAAGTTATTTAAAATAAAAAGTTATGGGGCGACAACTATCCGCGTTTGCTGGTTTTCTATTTTCCAAATATACACCGTGCCAATCTGCACTGGCTCGCCCAGCAGTTTAACAGTATCGTCAAACACAAAATCACTCATCCAGCGCTTTTCGCTCATATAGTAGCAAACCGAAGCGCCAGTGACGCGGAAAGCGCCCACAATCCATTTTTGCGCCGGTTTTTTGGATAAGCCTTCAAATATTTTCACCCGCTCGGGCTGGGCATATTCGCCATAGAGCGGAAAACCGCCGGCCACAATCTGCCGGCCAGACTCGGCTTCCAAACCCAACAGCGGCCAAGTATTGGCAATCACGCAATAAGGCGGCTTGTCATTTTTTAAATCTGACCAAATATATTTAGCGGCTCGCAGTTCATCAGCCGTGACTAATTGAAGTTTTGGCCCAGAAGCAAAAGTGGCCGTGGCGCTAAAAGCCAAAATAAAACAAATGGCTAAGATTTTTTTATGAGTAGTGATTTTTATTTTCTGTTCTTGTAAAAATAACAAAATTCCATAACCCAAAAATAAAATCATAAAAAATACAATCGTCTCGTTCAGCCGCCGCGCCAAAATATGCACGCCCTCGGTAAATGACCAGGAGATAAAATAAGAGGATAATGCTATTAGAAAAATTATCGTTAAAAATAACAACGTATTTTTGTCGCCTCGACGCCAAGGAGAGGCCCCTTGTATATCTTTATTTCCATGTATAAGGGGTTCCTCGCTAAACTCGGAACAACACCAAATCCTAATAAGCTTATAAATCCCATATATTATCACCAGCCAAACAAAACTGGAAACCGCAAAAGGAATTAATTGGTATGAGAATAATGGCAAGCGCGACAAGCTTTGCCCGCTTTGATTGAATAAAAAATTGCCTTGGTCGATATAATCCGGCGGCACAATAATGCCAATATAACCCAAGAGCCGGCCCATGGCATCGGCCAAAGCATCTATCACGCCAACGGTGGAAACTGAACCGGGTAAATAACTAGACAGGCCTTGGAATATTTCTAAAAATGGAACGGCTAAAATCGCAGCCAAAACCAAGCTGCCAAAAACGACCTCCCCCTGCCCCCTCCTTACTAAGGAGGGGGTTTGGGGGCGGTTAATTTTCCGCCAGGCCATAGCCAGTATGCCAACCCCGATTAAAACAAAAAAATTCAAAATATAAGCCCAATAAAAAAATAGGGAAAGACCCCAGGCCATTATTAAAGTGTTGCGCTTGCCCTCTTTAACGTAATAGAGCCATAACAATAAAACAAAAAAGAAAAATAAATGCCCGAAAGAAACCGGCAAAGTAATCGCGCCCTCGGATTGGAAAGTGTAAAACAGGGTTGGTAAAAATGCGAATAATAGGCCTAGCCGCTGACCACCCCCTTCCCCCTCCTTAGTAAAGGAGGGGATCATCCGACCAAACTGATACAAAATTAGCGGCAAAAAAAACGACCACAAAAAAAATACCATTAACAAATCAACCCAAAATACGTCCACGCCCAAAGATTCGGCCAACATAATGGTTGTGCCCCATTGGGCGGCATAAGAAGTTTTATTGCCCGCCACCAAGGCTTCTGGCAGGCGCAGTGGCCCAATATTTACCATTGAGCGACTAGCCTCGCCCCAAACGCTGGGCGTATAGATATTCCCCGCTTGCAAATAGCGCTCGGCGCCTAAGTGCCGCCACTTGTCCCCGCCAAAACCGGTTTCATAAACCACCGGCAGATACAAATGCGTTAAATACGAAAACGCAATTATTACTGCTAAGATAATCTTTGGCGAACGCTGGGAAAAAACCAACAAGCCGACCAAAAACGCTATGGCAAAAAATAATATTAAAGTAAAAGAAGATAACGCGTCCCACGGGGATTGGATATAAACGCCGGTCCGGGCATGAATGACGAAAAAGACAAACACAGCGGACAGGGCGCCGAGTAGAATAAAGTGCCAAGTTTTGAATGTCATTGCGAGGAGTCCCGTATTTCGGGACGACGAAGCAATCTGACCGGCGCGCTGAGCATTGCTTTCGGATATTTCTTTTTCATCGCAACTATCAGATTGCTTCATTCCGCTTCGCTCCATTCGCAATGACAGAACCACGCCCACCAGCCCCACCGCCAGCATCGCTCCCGCCACCGCCAAACGATCGTATTTCCATACTACCACCGGAATGCCCACGGCCATGGCGGACAAATAAAATGCCACTAAAAATCCAAACACCCGACTCCAAATTTTATTAAGCGGCAAAACCGCCCCAACTACCCTGCCCCAGCTCGCCGAACCAACTCCATAATATAAAATTAAACTCAAGAATCCAATTACTACTTGATGCCAAAGAGTCCAGTTGAAATACAACAAAACAACTAAAAAAACCACTAATATAAACCTAAAGTAATGCTTTGTGAATATTTCTATTTTCATGTCTTACTGTCATCCCCGCGTAGGCGGGGATCCAGGAGTCAGTTGCACATAAACCTGGATTCCCGCTTTCGCGGGAATGACATCAATTTAGTATAATTTCTGATAATTTACTCCCTATTCTCTCCCAGTCATACCTCTCCTCCGCCAGCTTACGCCCCGCCAATCCCATGGCACGCGCTTTTTCCGGATTGTTTAAAATATCACTGATTTTTTCTGCCAGAGCTTTCTCGTCTCGCGGCGGAACAGTGAAGCCGGAAATATTGTTTTCATAAACCGCGCGCACGCCCGGCAAGTCTGAACTGATCACCGGCATGCCGCAAGCTAGGGATTCTACTAAAACTATCCCAAAAGCCTCGGACTGGTCAATGGATGGCAAAACCGTCACTCCAGCCTTTTGGTATAATTTCACCAATTCTTCGTCCGACACCCCGCCCACAAATTCAGCTTTTTCGGCGACGCCTAAATCTTGAGCTAATTTTTTATACGTCTCCATTAACTCACCCTGGCCAGCAATCACAAGCTTAAAACTGTCATTGCGAGGGAGTGTACCCGCGACCGCGGCAATCTTATCGTCGCGCTGGATATTGCTTTTATTTAAAACAACACCCGATGCGTTGTCAGGATTGCTTCCCCCGCTGCTGTGGGGTCGCAATAACAACGCGACCGCTCTTATCAAATATTCCACACCTTTAAAATAGTGTGCCCTATCCAGCCCGCCGACAAACAACACAATTCTTTCGCGTGGCGCGTCGCTGAAAACAAATTTATTTATATCCACGCCATTAGGAATAATTTGAAATTTTGGATTATTAGCTTGCCAATATTTCCCCAAGGCCGAATGTTGGGCATAATCTTCTGATGAAGCTAAAACAAAATCGGATATTTTAACAATGCGCGGTAAAAAATATTTAGTGGCATATTTAAATACTAAGCCCTTTAGGCCGCCGCCCACTACATCCATATTGTAATTAGTAATCAATTTAAAATTATATTTCTTTTTAGCTTGATAAACAGCCTTCATGCCA
The DNA here is from genome assembly GCA_964364395.1 of uncultured Gammaproteobacteria bacterium. Lineage (GTDB taxonomy): Bacteria > Patescibacteriota > Patescibacteriia > UBA2169 > UBA2169 > CAYILY01. The sequence goes on from CAYILY010000020.1 coordinate 5,532, forward strand.
CCAAAAAAAGGATACTGCAAAATCACCACATCGAAATCTTTTAGCCTCTCTTTCAAACCCGGCACCCACGCCGCGTTCCCATGTTTCAAAACTGGCTTAATAAGCTCAACCTTAAATCCCCTCCTCTCCGAGGAGGGGTTAGGGGTGGTGCGCGTGTAGTCAGGCGTAAAAACCGTCACCTCGTGCCCCATCTCCGCCAAAACCCGAGCCTGATTATAAGCCACAGTGCCAATTCCGCCGCGATACGGCGGAAACACGGCGCTGACAATGGCTATTTTTTTTATAGTTGACAACATTGTTATTTTAAGTTAATATTGCGTGTTCTGGCTGAATAGTCAGAATAAACTTGTCCTTCCCAAAAAAGGAGACCTCACGATGGCAAATGAAAGATTCTGTTCGCTCTGTGGCACAAAGCTGACCATGATCATGCTCTTTGGAGAAGTGGTGGATGCGTTCTGTCCCAAAGACGGCCTGACATACAAAGGCGCTGAAGCAGGTGCCAATTCGCCGGAGATGTCTCTCCAAGCGCAAATTGAGAGGCTCTCTATTCAAGTACAAGGCAATGAACTCAATTATGCATTGGAAAAAAGAACTAGCCAAATCGACCGAATCTGACAGAGTACTCGTCTTGCCGCCATCCATCCATGCCCCACGCATCTAAAGTGGGGCTTTTTTATTACCGGACATATTGCCAATATTTTTTAAGCAATGGATTAATGAATTTTGGAAAAGATAAAGCACTATCCATATGCTTCATTACCTCACTATCCCCCACTTTGCGCATTGATTGCGTCTTAATCCTAGTTTTAAAAATCCCCGGCAAATTTATTATTATCCAACCATAGCTTTGCAATTTATAAACAAACCAACCACTGATTAAGCTATAGCCCAACATCGCGATTTCAATAAACAACAAAATTGGACTTAATTTCAACAAAGTAACCAAAGAATAATTCTGCAACAAAACCGCCCAGCGGTTCCGTTCAGTCCAATAAAACATTTTTTTGTTGCGGTTAAATTCATAATGGTGATAAACCGTGGCTTGCGGGGCGATCATAATTTCATAACCCGCCAGCCGCGCCCGCCAGCACAAATCCAAATCTTCGTGATACATAAAAAAGACAGGGTTAAGATAAGCAGTCCCCTCTCCCTTCCAGGGAGAGGGTAGGGTGAGGGTTTGGAGGACCTCTTTCTTAATCAGCATGGCTGCCCCCGAGGCATAACCAATGGCAAACGGTGGCCGGTGATACCAGCTATCCACCCGTTCGCGGTAATTTTTTACAAAACCAAAACCCAGATAATGCATAGCGTTGCCCACATTATTAGTCAGCGCCCGTTCATTAGCCAAAAGCAACATGGCTTGCACAATGCCGACTTTATCATCCTGTGCGGCTTTTACTAATTGCGTGAGCCAGTCATACTCCACTTCTGTATCTTGATTTAACAAAACAACATAACCAGCGCCACTCACTAAAGCGCGCTTGATGCCAATGTTATTGCCCCCGACAAAGCCTAAATTTTTTTCTAGTTTGATTAATTCAACTTGCGGAAATTCTTTTTCAATTATCTCAACAGTGTTATCCAATGAATGATTATCTACAGCTACTACATTAAACTGGCCGCTATATTTACTTAAAAAAACAGAAGCCAAACACTTTTTAATATATTGGCTCCCATTATAGGCAATAATGATAATATAAATTTTCATAAAATTCGGGTCATTCGGATGTTAATTCGGGTCATTCGTATCGCTCTCTTCTTCTTTCAGCGCCACTTGGCGGACAATTTTAGTGATATCGTGCTCCATGCGCTCGATGCGGACAAATATCCGAAACACTAAATAAAATACCAAGCCCACGGCCAAATAAACCACCAAATCAATACCTTTAGCGCTTTGCAAGCCAATATACGTCGCCAACTGGTCGGTTAACTTTGGATATAAAACCACCACGCCCACTCCGAACCAAACTAAACCCCAGAGCAATGCCTCTTTTAATGTAATCTGCTTGCGCCGCAATTGGTTGGCAATCCGGCTCAAAAGATATATGACTGTTATGACTGTTATAATTTGTATAATCATAATTCGTATGTGCGCTTTCGTAGCGCGCCTTTCGTATACTATTTTACCATTTTTTCCCAAATAAATCTTAAACCTAATAAAACCTTTTTAATATTATTCTCGCCTTTAGCCAGAGAATAATCAGTATATTTTATAGCGACCCCCACTTCTTGATAGCGCAATTTGTGTTCGCCAATCTGGTCGATAATTTCGGAAGCATAAGACATGCCATCCTGCCGGCAATCGATTTTAGTTAAAGCCTGGCGCGACAAAGCGCGCAAACCATTATGCGCGTCGGTCAGTTTCACTCCCGAAACAAACCAAGTAAACAACACCGCGGCTTTTAATAATATTTTCCGGATAAACGGCAAACCCATTCGGGTCATTCGGCCTGCCCGCCATAGCTTCAGCGACGGCGGGATGTAATTTGTAGTATTCGGATCGCTGATGAACCGCGACCCCAGCACCACATCAGCCTGATTTTCAATAATCGGCTGGATTAATTTTTTAATATCTTCAACATCATGCTGGCCATCGGCATCAAAATGCACGGCCATATCATAATTATTTTTTACAGCATAGTCATTTCCGGTCGCTAAAGCCGCACCATAGCCGCGATTGATTATGTGGCGCAAAACTTTCGCCCCGGCGCGCTCGGCTTCCATGGCAGTATTATCGCGCGAACCGTCGTCTGCTACAACAACCTCATACCCCACATCAACTAAACCGCGCACAACATTAAAAATTTTCTTGGCTTCGTTGTATGCTGGAATAATTACTATGATTTTCATAAAAGTGTCATTCTGGAGCGTAACGAAGTGAAGCGATAGAATCCATCCTGGATCCTATCGGCCTTCGGCCTCCAGGATGACATTTAGTTTATCTTCTACCGACTCCCTCGTATGTAAACCCCAATGCGCGCAATAATTTAGCATCCAACAAATTCCGGCCATCAACTATGATCGGCTTATTAACCACGGATTTAATTTGCTGCCAGTCTAAATTTTTAAATTCCGGCCATTCGGTGGCAATCACAATCGCGTCCGCGCCTTTGGCGCCATCCAGCGGATTGCCAACATATTTTATCTCACCATCAAGCACGGCTTGGGCGGTAATTAAAGCCGCCGGGTCATAAGCGCGGACCTTGGCGCCTTCAGCCTGCAATCTTTTAATAATATCGATGGCAGCTGACTCGCGCACATCATCGGTATTGGCTTTGAACGCCAAACCCAGCACCAAAATTTCTTTATTCTTTAAATCTTTAAGATGCTTTTTTATTTTGTTGATAAATAGTTGGCGTTGTTGTTCGTTCACCTCAATCACAGATTTAATTAATTTAAAATCATAACCCTTGTGGTTGGCAAATTGCTGCAAAGCGCGCACATCTTTAGGGAAACAGGAACCGCCATAACCCAAACCCGCGTATAAAAAGGCTTTGCCAATGCGCTTGTCCGAGCCGATCCCCTCTTTAACCATATCAATGTCCGCGCCCACCACTTCGCAAACATTGGCGACTTCGTTGATAAAAGAAATTTTCGTGGCCAAAAACGCGTTGGCCGCGTATTTTATCATTTCCGCGGTAGCTAAATCCGTTAAAACCAAAGGCGCGTTGATTTTTTCATATAAACTCGCCACAGTGCGGACGGCCTCTTCACTGTCCCCGCCCACCACAATCCGGTCCGGGCGCATCATGTCGGCCAAGGCCTGGCCCTCGCGCAAAAATTCCGGGTTGGAAATAACGCTGAACGGCTCTTTATAATTTTCGGCAATCAATTCCCGCACCCGCGCGCCCGTGCCCACCGGCACCGTGCTCTTGATCACCACAATTGGGTTCTCGATATTCCGGCGCTTAAAAATTTCGCCTAAACTTTTTGCCACCGCCTCCACGGCCGATAAATCCGCCCGGCCATCGCCCATAGGCGGAGTCCACACCGCGATAAAATGGATATCCGCGCCATTCACTGCTTCTTCTAAATTAGCCGTAAAGTCTAAACAGCTTTCCTTAATATTTTTTTCAATCAAGCGCGTCAAACCCGGCTCGTGGATCGGCACAATCCCACGACTCAACTTAGCTATCCGCGCTTCGTTGATATCCATAATAGTCACTTCGTGCCCCAAATCCGCCAGGCCCGCGCCCGTGACTAAACCGACATAACCTGCTCCGATGATTGATACTTTCATACTGCTAATTATACGAATTTATGCAAATTGATGCGAATTAGTATTTATTCGCAAGTATTCGCATAATTCGCAGTTACATATTATTTCTAAACCACGCCCATGTCTTCTTCAACCCTTCGTCTATTGATGTCCGCGGTTCCCAGCCTAATTCTTCCTTAATCTTGGTATTATCCAGCGAACTGCGCATAACATCGCCGGCCGCCGCTGCAGTGTATTTTATTTCAACATTTTTGCCGAATATTTGCAACAATAACTGGGCTAATTCATTAATACTGGTTTCTTGAGCCGTAGATACATTATAAACCAATCCGCCTTTATTGGCTTGCAAAGCTAAAAGATTTGACTCTACCACATCATCAATAAAAATAAAATCCCGGGTTTGCTCGCCCGAGCCAAAGATAGTGAGTGGCTCATTGGCTAATAATTTCTTGCAAAATATGGCCACTACCCCACCCTCGCCGACTGTGCCCTGGCGCGGGCCATAGACATTGGCATAACGCAGCACCACGGTCTGCAAACTAGCGTCGCGGTGCTCACCCAGCAAGTGCTGTTCAAAATTCATTTTAGAAATGCCGTAAACCGAAGTTGGTGCATAGAACTCGCTTTCTTTAATGGGTAAATGCTGGCTGTCGCCGTACACGGCCGCGGTGGAAGAAAAAATAAAACGCTTTACGCCACAGTGCTTTGACCACTGCAAAATATTCATGCTGTCTGTGGCATAGCGTTTGGCGTCGGAAAATTTAGACCGGATGGAAATTTGCGCGGCTAAATGAAAAACCGCGTCTGGCGCAAAAACACTGAAAGCTTTTTCCACTTTCGGCCAGTCTAAAATATTCACTTCCTCAACACGGGCTTCGTGATGGACAAAATCTTTAGAACCAGCACTAAAGTCATCGAGGATCATCACTTGATGACCCTCGCTAATAAGGCGATGAGTTAAATGCGAGCCAATAAAACCCGCGCCGCCGGTTACTATTATCTTCATACTATTTCGGTTCGTCCATTTGCCAGAGGCCTTTTTGTTCGTAATGAAAACGCGCGGATTCGATAAACCGGATCGTGGCTTCCAGGCCTTGGTCTAAGGGCGTGAGCGGAAACCAAGAAATACGCTCTTTGGCCCGCTTAATATCCGGCAAGCCTTGCACCTGGAATGAAGCTAAAGGATTTTCGTAAACAATTTTGGATTTAGAATTTAAAATTTTGATAATTTTTTCAGCGATTTCCGAAACTTTATATTCTTCGCTGTTGCCGATATTGAGCGGCCCGGCTTCATTGCTCGCCATCAACTTAAACAAAGCGTCCACTGTGTCTTTGACATAACAATAAGAACTCTTGGTTTCGGCGTCGCCATAAATGACAATATCTTTATTATCCAGCGCGTTGCCGATAAAATCCGGGATCATCCGGCCTTCGGCCATTTTCATGCGCGGCCCATAGGTGGAAAATACGCGGGCGATTTTGGCGTCAACGCCCTCGCTTTGGCGATAAATATCACAAATAGTTTCCG
>CAYILY010000021.1:0-10709 GCA_964364395.1 uncultured Gammaproteobacteria bacterium
CGCCGGGGCAACAGTAGCGGATAATATTTTAAATATCAGCCAGAGCCCAGAAGACAAAGCCACATTTTTGCGGCGGGTTAACGCTTTAATCACTTCCCGTTTGCGGGATGTGCGCACCAAAACGGATTTGCGCGAATATTTGAGCCGGCCGTTTAAAGTCGGGGGCTTGGGTTTGGGTGCCGCGGTTTTAGACCAAGCCGCCGGTTTGGTTGAAGACGAGTATGAAAAATTGCACAGCCATACTCCAGTTCTGCCCGCGGCCGCGCCTAAGCCGGCTATGGCGGTTGAAGTAGTGGAAGCGGTTTTGCCCGCCCGCGTCACTACGCCGCCGGTTGTGCCGCCAAAAGCAGTGCCCCCGCCGGTTGCCAAAAAAATCGAGCCCAAAGCAGCGCCGCAAATCCAGCCTGTGCCCGATGCCCAGCGCGTGGTGCGGCCTATGCGCCAAGCGCCCAGCAATGACAAGCCGCGGGTGGATGACATTAAATCCGCGCCGCGCACCGTGTCGGCCATTGATGAATTAAAATTATTAACTATCGAAGACTGGCGCAAATACGGCACAGCCGACGAAGCGATTAAGAGCATTTTGCAAAAAGTCCAGCTTTTGTCCCAGCAGTCGGTTAACGACAAAGTCCAAGGCATTAAAATGTTCCGCGAAAGCGAGCTGTTCCGGCAGTATGTGGCTTTGGGGCGCGCGACTTTGGCCCAAGGCAAAAAATTGGCCGAAGCTTTGACCGATAAGGCCATTAACCCGGCCAATATAACGGAGGATGAATTTTTCGCCGTTGCTTTATTAAATGGTAAACTAAGATAGCCATGCCCCAATTTGTTGTCCCACAATTTATTGATGTGGAAGATAAAATTATCGGGCCCATTACCACCCGCCAGTTTATTATGGGCGTGATTGTGCTGCTGTTTTTGTTTTTGGCTTACCGTTTTGCCGATACGGCGCTGTTCGCGCTTGAAGCGATTTTTCTTTTTGGTTTTTATGTTTTAATGGCTTTTGTCAAAGTTAATGGTCGGCCTTTTTATTATTTTATCTTGAATATGATCCGTTCGTTCAAGCGCCCGAGCCTGCGCCTGTGGAGCCGCGAGGCCACAAATTGGCACACTGTGCCGGCCGGGGATATTATCAACGCCCCAGCCGCGCCGGCGCTTATGCGCAAAAAACTGGTTGACCAGGAATTATCGGCATTGTCTTTACTAGTTGATACCGGCGGGCGTTATCGCCCGGAGGAAATATTACAAAAGCAGAAACAAAATAAAAACAATGGCAAAGTCTAAATTAGCAAATAAACCAACCGCGGTATCTACCCAGCAATATCTGGATATCGCCGAGATTCGCGACGACACCGTGGTTTTAAAAGACGGCTCGCTCCGCGCCGTGCTTTTGGTGTCGTCGATTAATTTTGCCTTAAAATCCGAAGACGAGCAAAATGCCATTATCCAGGGCTATATTTCTTTTTTAAATTCTTTGGATTTTCCTTTGCAGATTGTCATCCAGTCGCGGCGCCTCGCTATTAGCGCGTATTTAGACAGCTTATTAGTTAAGCAAAAAGAGCAGACCAACGATTTATTGCGCACCCAAATTGCCGAGTATCGGGATTTTATCAGCGAACTAGTCAGTTTGGGCGAAATTATGGCCAAGCGTTTTTATGTGGTAGTGCCTTACGCGCCCGAAGGCGGGGCCAAGCCCGGTTTTTTCAAACAGCTGGGCGCGGTGTTTTCGCCGGCGCGGGTGATTACCTTGTCAGAAAGCTTGTTTACTAAATACCGCGACCATTTAAACGGCCGGATTGAAAAAGTTACGGCCAATTTGGGCAGTTTGGGCTTGACGGCCGTGCCGCTTAACACCCAGAGCTTAGTGGAGCTGTATTATAATAGTTATAATAACGAACTGGCTTACGCGCAGAAATTGCCGGCCACGGAAAAGCTGAATATTGAAGAAAAATAATAAAAACAACACATCTCTTTATAACCATGGGATCCTCACGCCCCGCTAAGGCGGGGCTCAGGATGACAGCTAATAAATATGATAGATCCCAGCAAAATAAAAACCCAAACCGCGCCCCCTCCAGCCGCGGCGCCGATTGCTAACGAGGGCGAGGTAATAACTTCGGAAAAAGTTTTAGCCCAGGGCATGGTGGCCATACGCGATTTGATTGCTCCGGCTTCGCTGCGGGTTTTGCCCGACCATTTGGAATTAAACGGCCAGTGGGTGCGGACGTTTTTTGTGGTTGATTATCCGCGCTATATAAATGTGGGCTGGTTTTCGCCCATTACCAACCTTTCCGCCACCATGGATATTGCCATGTATTTTTATCCCGTGGCCGCGGAAGTGGTTTTAAACCAGCTAAAAAAGAAAGTCGGCAATTTAGAGGCCCAACTGATTCAAGACCAGGAAAAAGGCGCGCCGCGCGACCCGATGCGCGAAACCGCGTTGCGCGATATTGAACAATTGCGCGATGATTTGACCCAGGGCACGGAGCATTTTTTCCAATACGCCTTGTATGTCACAATTTACGCCCCAGACCAAAAAGAGCTGGACACGCTTTCCGAAAAAATTGAAACCATGTTCGGCTCCAAGCTGGTGGGTTCGCGCCGCGCGTTGTGGCAGGCTGAGCAGGGTTTTAATTCCACTTTGCCGCTCGCGAATGACGAGTTGTCCATTAGCTTTAACATGAACACCTCACCGGCGGCTTCGTCGTTCCCGTTTGTGTCTTCGGAATTAACTTCTGACAACGGCATCCTTTATGGCATCAACCGGCACAACAACAGCTTGATCCTGTTTGACCGGTTCAGCTTGCCCAACGCTAATGCCGTGGTGTTTGCTACTTCCGGCGCCGGCAAAAGCTACGCCGTTAAATTAGAGGTGCTGCGCAGTTTGATGATGGGTTCGGACGTGATTATTATTGATCCGGAGCGGGAATATTTGCATTTGTCCGAGGCCGTGGGCGGGACTTATGTGAATATTTCTTTAAATTCAGACAGCAAAATCAACCCGTTCGATTTGCCGCGCGCCACTTCGGCCGGCACCACGACCGCGGATATTATCCGCAGCGCGGTGATTACTTTAAAGGGCTTGGTCAAATTAATGCTGGGCCAGCTGAATAATGTGGAAGATTCCATTGTTGACCGCGCGCTCCTCGAAACTTACGCCAAAAAAGACATTACCGCGGCCAGCGATTTAAGCTCAATCCAAACGCCCTTGATGCAAGATTTTCAGGAAGTTCTGGACGGCATGGAAGGCGGGGCCAATTTGGCCGAAAGACTGCGCAAATATACCAGCGGCACTTTTGCTGGTCTTTTAAACAACCCGACTAATGTGGATGTGAACAACCAGCTGGTGATATTTTCGGTGCGCGACTTGGAAGATGAATTGCGGCCCATGGCGATTTATACGATTGTCAATTATATCTGGAATATTGTGCGCTCCAACATGAAAAAGCGCATTTTGGTGGTTGACGAAGCCTGGTGGCTGATGCAAAATGAAGACAGCGCCAAGTTCATTTTCGCCCTGGTCAAGCGCTGCCGGAAATACTACTTGGGCGTGACGACTATTACGCAGGATGTTAACGACTTTTTAGCTTCGCCTTATGGCCAGGCGATTGTGACAAATTCCTCGCTCCAGCTTTTATTGCGCCAGTCGCCGGCCGCCATTGATAATATCACCAAAACGTTTTTGCTGACCGAAGGCGAAAAGTATTTGCTTCTCGAAAGCGGCGTCGGCGAAGGCATTTTCTTTGCCGGCAACAAGCACGCGGCCATAAAAATTGTGGCTTCTTACGCCGAAGACCAGATTATAACCACTGACCCCAAACAGCTTTTGGAAATCGAACAAGCTAAAAAAGAATTTGCCGAACAAAACACTGGCGCGGCTACTTAAATAAGGTTGTTGCCTCGACGCCAGGGAGAGGCCCCTTGTCTGGCTTCGTCTCAATGTATAAGGGTTCCCTCCTTGGGGTCGGGAAAACAAAAGACATAAACACATACATGTTATCATCAAGAAATAAAATTATTATCCTGATTGTTGGCGCTTTAATTATTTTTGCTTTGGTTATCGCCACGGTGTTTAATTTGTGGCCTGGCGGCCCGGCAGATGAAGAAATACCCGCCGTGCCGGTGGACTTGTCATTTTTAGAGCCAGATAATGTTTTGCCCGAAGGCAAAGTTTTTGACGCTTCCAACAAAGAAGAATTTGCCGCTTTAAGCGGTGCCGCGGCCGGCGAGGAAAACATCTCGGCTTTAGAAAAGGAAGCCCGCGATTTGGCCGAGTTTTTTGTGGAGCGTTTTGGCACTTATTCTTCGGATGCCCGCGGCGCGCAGATTGACGATTTACAGCCGTTTATGACTTTAAGCATGCAAAATTGGTCAAAAAGTTTGAAGGATTATGCGCCGGCGGCCTACATTGCTTTTACTGCCGAAGCGGCCGCGGTCGAAACTTTGTCTTTTTCCGCTTCCGAGCGGCGCGCCCAATTCGCGGTAACAAGTCGCCGATCGGAAACCACGGCTGCCGGCACAGCTGATTACCAGCAAACCGCTACCCTAGAACTGCGCCAAGACGCGAGCGGCGCGTGGAAGGTTAATAGCTTAGTATGGGGCGATAAGCAGTAATTAAATGTTATGTATGAGGAAGATTTGGCGCCTGACTCTCAAAATTTGGCTAAAGACAAATTAAAACAGGCTCGTGGAGCAAGGTTTGGCGAAGATTTTTTACCAGAGAGCAAAGAAGAAATAGCCCGCAGAAGAAAACGTGAAAAAGGAGAATTGACAGGTAGGAGTCTGACAGCCAGTGGGGCAAGGGAACAAAGAGAAGACATCAATATAGATAAAGTTGCCGAAAAGAGGGCACTGGCAAAAAGCGGTCCGGGATGGAATCCAAACTATAATCAAATACAGGATCAAGAAAGAAAAAAAATAAAAGCTAATAAAGAGGGGCCGCTGGCATCTTTTCAAAATAAAAATATGGCTGCAGAACATGGCAGCGAAGACGTGGCGCCGGACAAAGAAAAGGAAGGGCGAGTGGCGCGGGCTTTGCGAGCCCGCCAACAGGCTAAGCGTAAAGCCAAGGCCAATATGCTGGGAAAAGCCGGCATATCCGGGGCCGGCAAAGGCACATTGCAAAAAGTGCGGCAAATAAAAAGTATTATCCGGGTAATCAGGGGCGGGACTTTGGCGGGGACTTCATTGGGCGACGTCTTTTTTTGCCTCAGCGGCCTATTTATTTCTTTGGTTGGGGAATGGGCGATTGCAAAGTTTCAGATAGTGCCGGGTTATAAAATGTTTGACCCCGAAGACCCCTATGTCATGCTGGATAAAATATTATGGTATGGCGGCTGGGCGGTAGTAATGTCTGTTGTAATTTTACTGGTTGTCCTGGTTTATTTTCTGGTTTATTTAACGGAAAATCCTTTGGAGGCTATTAAATTCGGCATTGGTTTATAAATATGAAAAATAAAATTGGCATGCAAATTATTTTTTCTTTCTGGCTTTTTGCCGCTTTGGCGGCGCCGGCTTTGGCGCTCGGCCCAACGCCGCAATCCGCACCCGCGGATAATGCGCAGGCAACGCCGCCAGCAGCAGAGGCAGCTAGCGATGCCCCCCGGCCCGAAAAAGCCAATTCCGCGGAAAATATTAACGTGGAATTAAAAGTGCCTTTGCCGTTTGTTAAAACCACGGACGGCAAAGTGCAGAGTTTAAAAGATTATATCGAGGGCGTGTACCGGCTGTTAATTGGCGCGGGCGCCTTGTTCGCGGTGGTGATGATTATTATTGCCGGCTACCAATGGATGCTCAATGGCGGCTCAGCCGGGCAGGTGGGGGACGCGAAAAAGCGGATTTGGAACGCCAGTATTGGCTTGGTGCTGGCTTTGCTTTCTTACGTGATTTTAAACACTATTAGCGCCCGCTTGGTGGAATTGCACTTGCCCAAGGTCGATCCAGTGCCGGCTTTTTATGGGGTAGCGGAAGGTTTTTGCCAGACTGACAAAGAGATTGGTAAATTACACGACGCTTCTACCGACCAGGCGCATTTTTTAACGGAAATTGGCGGCACAAAAACTGAGGGCGTTGACATCACGGATGCTTTGTGCGGAAAAAAGTACAATATCGCCGGCGGCAAGGGGCAGTGTTTGGGCAATGTTTGCCCCGAAGCTTACCAATCTTGCTTGAATAATAAATGCGGCAGCAAAGTTGTCCATGGCAATATTGAATGGCGGCCGTCAACAGGCCGGGCTTTTGTGGATTATGTTACTGTATATGCTATTTGCGACAATGATTTGTCCACAATTGGCGCGGTTGATGTGCCGGAAAAAGGGAGAGCTTACGAAGTAGTGGGGGAAGTGGATTATCAATATAATTCCGCGGAGCAAGGTTCGGGCGGCACGGCCGTCGAAGCAAAATACACAGCCGCTTACCAAAAGGCTTATGACGACTGTTTGAAAAAAAATAAAACTTTTTCGGGTTATGTTTTGGAGATAGAAGTTAATGACGACACGGCCACTTTTTCCAATGACGATGATTTCGCGGTTGGGAAGAATTGCGCCGAACCATTGAAGATAAATAATGTTTATGATTTTGACAGCATAGATTGGAATTCAGTAACTCCCGACTTTTTAATCAGCCATAAAGATTTACAAGATGGTTCTTATCAATGCAATTTGCTGATTGACCGCGTTAAATTCCCGGCTCGTTCGTAATTTATTATGCCGCCCCGCTTAAAATTAAGTTTGCAAATTATTGGGTTCATAGCCGCTGTGGCGGTTTTAGCTTGGGCTATTTGGGCCGTGTTTTTTCGCGTTCCGGGCGCGGACTTGGTTCCCGGCGGAACCGAGATAAGCGAGTCAGGCAGTTTGCCGGCGATCGGCGATGGCCAGGGCGGGCGGGTAATTGACCAAGGCGCTGCTTCACTCTTGGAGCCCGAGGCCGCCGCGCCCAGCGCCGGCGTTGACCAAGTCGCCAGCGGCGGCCGGACAATCGCCGAAAAGCTGACCGGCGCGCGGGCGGATTTTTTTACCGCGGCCAGCAATGGTTTTAACTATTATAACGAAACTGACGGCCGTTTTTACCGGATTTCCAAGAATGGCGGGGAACCGGTGGCAATTTCTGACGAAGTTTTTAATGGCGTGGAAAAAGCCACTTGGGACAAAGTGGGCGCGCGGGCGATATTGGAATTTCCGGATGGGTCGAATATTTTTTATGATTTTAAAACCAAGGAGCGGGCCACTTTGCCTAAAGCCGGGCGGGATTTTTCTTTTTCCGCGGCCGGCGAGGCGCTTAGCTATAAATATATGGGCCAAAACGAAGCCGACCGCTGGCTGGTGGTTTCCGAACCCAATGGAGAGGGGCAGGAACTAATCCAGGCTTTGGGCGATAAAGGCTATAATGTGCAGGTTAATTGGAACCCCAACAACCAAGTGGTGGCCACTTATCGGGAGTCCACTTCCGCGGCCGGGGAAGAAGTTTTTTTAATCGGCTTGAATGGCGAGAATTTTCCATCACTCCAAACCAATGGCTTGGGGTTTAAGGGGGCGTGGTCGCCGGCGGGGGAGCAAATTTTATACAGCGTTTACAGCGCGGAAACCGACTATAATCCGGTTTTGCATATCGCCGGGGCGCAATTGGATAATATGGGGGCCGGCAACCGGTCGCTCCGGCTGGCAACTTGGCCGGACAAATGCGCTTTTGCCGAGGAAACTTTGCTTTATTGCGCCGTGCCGCGCGGCTTGGACCAAGGCAGCGGCATTTATCCGGAACTGGCCGACACAGTGCCAGACGCGATTTATAAAATAGATTTAAAAAGCAATTTAAGCACGCCCGTGGCTTTGCCAGAAACTAGCGGCGGTGGAACCATTAATGTCCAGAATATGCAGGTCTCGGAAGATGGCCGCGAGCTTTATTTTAACGACCGCGTGTCCGGCGCAATCATGAAATTGCGCTTGCGCTAATATGTCTACCAAGCATAACAGCGCTATCGCGGTTTTAGTTGTAGTGGGCATTGGCATCATGGGGTTTTTTATTTGGCAGACCATGGGCGAAATAAAAAAAACCGATAATAACAATCCTTATAGCGGCTTAACGCGCCCGGTTTTTTATCCGGAAAGCCCGTGGGAAGGTGATGACGGCGCCAAATTGGCGCTGTTTGAATTTGGCGATTTTGCCTGCCCGACTTGCCGCGAGATGCAGCCGATTGTGGAAAAAATATTCGCTAAATACGGCAACCGTTTGGCCCATATTTGGAAAGATTTTCCCATCCATCCAGGGTTTTCCAAGCCCGCGGCCGTGGCGGCGCGGTGCGCCGGGCGGCAAGATAAATTTTGGCCTTATCATGATTGGCTGTTTAAAGAGCAGGACAAAATTAAATTTCAGCCTTGGGCCGAGGGCGCCCAGGGCTTGGGTTTGGATATGGGCAAATTCAACGGTTGCTTGAACGACAAGAAAGTGCTTGACTATATTGAGCGGGATTTCTTGGAAGCACAGGCGATTGGGGTCGAAGCCACGCCGGCGTTTGTGGTGGGGAATAACGCTTTTACCGGTGCCATAAGTTTTGAAGATTTTGAGCAGATTGTTATCCAAGAATTGGCGGCCGCGGAAGGGCAGTAATAATGGCGCAAGATAAAATTATCCATGTTTGTTCGCATTGCGACGCGCAGTACTCTAAATGGCAGGGCCAGTGCGGCGAGTGCGGCAAATGGGGGACAATCAAATCCATTGCTCTCGGGCCGGGCGAAGTTTCGGCCGGAGAGGTTTTAACTTTGAGCGCTAGCGGCCAGGGCGCGCCGCGGCTGCGCTTAGGCTTAAGCGAAGTGGAAAATGTTTTGGGCGGCGGCGTGGTGCCGGGTTCGCTGATTTTGTTGTCTGGCGACCCGGGCATTGGCAAATCGACTTTGGTTTTGCAAATTGCCTTAGGCTTGATTAAAAATCTGCCGGGCGAAATTATTTATGTCTGCGGCGAAGAATCGCCCGAGCAAATCAACTTGCGCCTCAAGCGCCTTCAATCCTCGGGCAAAGAACTTAAGTTTTTAACCGATACGGGCACAAAAAATATTGTCGCCACTGTTAAAAAATATAAGCCGCGTTTGGTGGTTGTTGACTCTATCCAGACCTTATTTGACGATGCCTTGCCCAGTGAAGCGGGTTCGGTAGCGCAAATTCGGGCCGCTACGGGCCAGCTTTTACAGCTGGCCAAAAGCACTAATGTGCCAATCATTATTATTGGGCATGTGACAAAAGACGGCGTGGTGTCCGGGCCGCGCCTTTTGGAACATATGGTGGATGTGGTGCTGTATCTGGAAGGCGACGGCATCCATGAACACCGCTTATTGCGCTCCGTAAAAAACCGCTTTGGCGCCACTAACCAGGTGGGCGTGTTTAGCATGGCCGAGCAAGGTTTGGTGGAAGTGAAAAATCCCTCGCAATTATTTTTAAACCAAACCAACGAGACGTACCCGGGTTCAGCGGTGAGCGTGATTATGGAGGGCAACCGGCCGTTTTTGGTGGAAGTGCAGGCCTTAACCAATAAAACTAGTTTTGGCTACCCTAAGCGCGCGGCTTCAGGTTTTGATTCCAGCCGTTTAGAATTGATCGTGGCCGTGCTCTCGCGCCGCGCCGGCCTTAGGCTGGATAGCCAGGATATATTTTTAAATTTAGTCGGCGGCCTCAAAAGCAAAGACCCGGCTTTAGATTTAGCGGCCGCCATGGCTATTGCTTCCTCGCTGTCCAACCAAAATTTGCCCAAACAATCCGTGGTGCTGGGCGAGGTGGGTTTGGGCGGCGAAATTCGGCCGGTGCCGTACTTGGAAGCGCGTTTAGCGGAAGCGCGGCGTTTAGGGTTTGAGAATTTTTATACGGCCGAGCTAAAAGATATTAAAAACGCTTTAAACGTATTGGGCATAGAAAAATAAAGGCCGGAACCAAAGGTGCGGTTCCGGCCGAGGATCATTTGTGGCTCCGTGCTGTTTAGACAGCAACGGCGTTTTTGGGTATGGGCAGTTTTACAACTTTGGTTGCCCGAACCAGGTTGTGCCAGCTAAGCGGCAGGGCTAGCGCGTGGCGGTTGATAATGAGCGGCAGGTCTCCCTCCTTGGGATCGAGCTGGCTGGCATCAATGGCGACAGAGCCGCCCATGCCATTTTGGTGGATGCCGACAGCCAGGCACTTTATGTCGCCAAGGCCGGTGGCGACCTTGACTACTAGCGGCTTGGCCAGGTGTTCTACTTCGTTTTCCCAGAAGCTCTTGGGGTCAGTCACGTCGTGAACCCGCTGCCGCAATCCCGTTACGCCGTATTGGGATAGGTCAACTTTGACCCGCCCATTCGTTGCGTGGCTTTTTTGCGTCCAGCCGGCTGTGGCGCCGGGTTGTTTATACTGCTCGACTCGCGCTTTTACTCTCTCGGCGTGGCCGTGCAAATCCGGCCTGGCGCCACTGGTAAACTTTGTTCCCATCTTTTCTCCCCTAAGTGGTTTATCCCCGATTGGCGTGGAATAGTTAGAATGGATGTAGCCAAATTGCTGTGCCTCCCCACAGCACAGTTAAATTGGTTTAAGAACAAGGAAAGATGGCTGATTAGGCAGAAAGCCTAAACGACGTTGGTGCCGGGGATAACACCTAATCGCAGACAGATGCGCATCTGAATCCAGCCCTCTTTTTATTCAAAGTGAATATTTTGTTTATACTTTTTAAGAAAGTAACATAAATTAGGATATTTTTCAAG
>CAYILY010000022.1:0-10573 GCA_964364395.1 uncultured Gammaproteobacteria bacterium
GGCGCTTCCGGCGCTGCGGCTTGTTTTTCGTTGCTAGCGGCTTCGGGCGTAATATTATTCGCCTATTAACTGCCGCGGGTTAGTGCATAAACGCCCGCCGCGATCACCAGCACGACAATCACCACTCCAATTAACTTTCCCCCCATTCCCCCGTTTTCCCCGCCTCCGCTCCCGCTTCGGCGGGCAAGCCCTCCTCAGTATTTTGTTCTTCCATACATTTATACTTAGCTTGCTAATTTTGTTTTGTTGATAAATAAATTTCATTAGCCTTGGCCCAATTCACTACATTCCACCAGGCCGTAATATAATCCGGCCGGCGGTTTTGGTATTTAAGATAATAGGCATGCTCCCACACATCCAAACCAAGAATGGCTTTGTCACCCTGCATTAAAGGATTATCTTGATTGGCTGTAGAATAAATAATTAAATTTCCGCCTTTGACCGCGAGCCAGGCCCAGCCACTACCAAAACGATTCATGGCGGCCTGGGTAAAAATTTCTTTGAATTTTATAAAATCGCCAAACACGCTATTAATCGCCGCGGCCAAATCGCCCACAGGCTCACCCGCCGAATCGGCAGGCGCCATAATTTGCCAAAATAAGGAATGGTTAAAATGGCCGCCGCCATTGTTTTGGACAGCGCTGCGGACTGATTCCGGCAAAGACGCTAAGTTACCAAGCAAATCTTCAATGGTTTTGTCGGCAAAATCCGGCGCTCCAGAGAGGGCCGCGCTTAATTTATCCACATAAGCCTGGTGGTGCTTGGTGTGGTGGATAGTCATAGTTTCCTTATCAATCACCGGCTCTAAAGCCGCGTAATCGTAAGGCAAAGTTGGCAGGGTAAATGGCATATTATGACCTACTTCTGTCTTCCCGACCCCAAGGAGGGAACCCTTATACAATGAGACAACATCAGATAAGGGGCCTCTCCCGGAGTTTATCCCGAGTACCCCCGAGGGATCGAGGCAACACTAAATTCATTTTTCTCGTTAATTGTATCATAAACAAAATAACCCTGCCTAGCCTGTAAAACTAATTTTTGCGCTGCTTGAAAAAAGAGGCCAGCACTTGCTTTTGGGCTTCTTCCAGATGAATAACCGGGCGTTTTCCGGTAATAAAATCTATGGCCTCATCAACTTTTTTGCCTTGCCTAATCAAATAGGCCGCCACCAGAGTGGGCGCCCGGCCATGGCCTAATTGGCAGTGGACATAAATCCGTTTTTTCATGGCCACAAATTTTTCTAAGGCGGCCACGCCGAAATCCAGCTGGGCCGGAGCCGGAGCCTGGTGATCTAAGGTAGGCAGCCAAATATAAAATAAGATTCCAGCCGGATGGTCCATCTGTTCGGCCTCAAGCGAAATATCAACCTCGATATTTTCTTTGGCTTTCAGATCAGCGTCAAAATGCGTTTGGCAACACTGGTTCGTGCCAATGTAAATGCCGTCGGTAATATAACTATAATCAATCGGCTGATGATTCATAAAACGATTTTAAAATTATGAAATTGTTGCTTTGGCATGCCACAGGCAAACCTCGCCATGGATATTGCGGTCTTCATAAGCCGAAGTGGCGGCCACCGCGCCCATGGCCGCGGCTGTGATGTCTTGCTTAAAACGGCCGAACAGATTTACTGTGTCCCCGGCCGCGAACACACCGTCAATATTAGTCTTCATCATGGCGTCCGCTTCGATATACCCGGCCGCGTCGAGCTTGGCGCCCAATGATTTAGCCAGTTCTGTATTTGGTATGGCGCCAACTTCCACAAACAACCCATCAATTGCCAACTCATTAAATCCATTATAAGGGCGGGAAAGTACTATTTTTTCCACCTTATCTTGGCCGACAATGGCTTTGACTTCAGTTTCGAATAATACTTCAACTTTGTCACCCAGCTTCTTCATCTGCTCAAGATTAATGGGCTCGGCCGTAATCTCCTTGCCGCGCACGATAAGAAAAATTTTATTGACATACTCAGCCGCCAAATTCAAGCCCTTAATCGAAGCGTCGCCGCCGCCCACCAAGGCGATGGTTTTGCCGCGGTAAAGCGGGCCGTCGCAAGTGATACAGTAGTGCACTCCGCGGCCGGTCAGCTCTTTCTCATTAGGCAGGCCCAACCGGCGGCGCTCGGCGCCCAAAGCAAAAATAATGCCGTGGGTAAAATACTCTCCCTGGGTCGTGGTGACGGTAAAACAGTGCTCGGAGCGGGCAATTTTCTCCACGCGCGCCAGCCCGGTCTTGACCCCTAGGGCCGCGGCTTGCTCTTGCATAATTTGCATTAAGTCAAAACCATCAAGCGGTTTAACCCCAGGATAATTTTCAATCTTACCGGCCAAAGCGGTTTCGCCGCCGATTGTCTCACTGATAATAACCGCTTTCATCCGATAGCGTCCGGCGTAAATCCCGGCCGAGAGGCCGGCCGCGCCAGCGCCGATAATTATTAAATCCTGGATGGTGTTATTGTCGGGCATAAAATTTATAAATAATCCAATAATTTATCGTAATTAATAAATCCAAAAATTTGGTAAAAATATGCTACCCAGACGCCCAGATTATTAGTCGCGAGCAATCCGCCGAGGAAAATGAGAAACAGGCCGCCCATGACCGAGATTATTTTAAGGTAACGCCCCAGAGAGCCTAGGTGCTGGCCAGCATGGCCAATCCCAACCGCAATGAGCAAAAATGGAACAGCCAGGCCCAAAGAAAATACCCCCAGAAGAAACGCGCCCGAGAGCGCGGTAGCGGAAAAAGAGGCTAAGAACAAAACTGAACCTAAAATCGGGCCAATGCACGGCGTCCAGCCAAAACCAAAGGCCGCGCCTAGAATAAAAGAATTAAGCATCCGGCCGCGGGCAAACAAAGCCGGCGCCGCAAAACGCCGTTCACCGGATAACCACGGAATCTTAATAACATCGAGCATGAAAAGTCCGAACAGAATCACAAACACGCCGCCAATGCGGCCCAGCCACAAACGATAAGGCACCAGAACGCTGCCTATCAGGCCAAAAGCCGCCCCAAACATAATAAAAATCGAGGTGAAGCCAATAGTAAAAAACAAGCCATTCAAAAAAATCTTCCAGCGAGCCGCCCGGGCTTGCAACGGATCATTTAAGTCAACCAAGGACACGCCGCTGATAAAACCCAAATAACCCGGCACCAAAGGCAAGGTGCAGGGTGCCAAAAAAGTCAAAAGCCCGGCAATGAATGAGGGAATGATTAAAGCGGTTGCTTCCATAACTAAACCTTATTCGGCTCGGCCGGCAGGGCGTGTTTAATAATATCCAGATTGCAGCTTTTATTTTTGCCGCACCAGGCTTGGCATTGCTCGGCCGTGTCTTTGTCCGCGTAACGAAAACCGCACTCCTCGCACTGATATATTTCTTGGTCATTTTGGGTGATAGTTTTTACCATAGATGAAGCTTTATTTAATTAAAGATACAACTCTCTGCCTGATTTCTTCAATATCCATGGGGCCTCTTTTATGGAATACGGCAGCGCCTTGGGCGTCAACAAAAATCGTTTCCGGCATGGAGAACCCACCCATGGCTTGATAAAAAGTATCGCCGGGGTCAAGCAGTAATATTAGTTTATCCGTTACTCCCAATTCATCGCTATACTTTTTAGAGGTGGCGAGCGATTCGGCCCGGTCAATGGCCACAATCACCACCGTATCTCCGAATTCTGCCTGGACAGCCGCGAAATCACGAAGTTCTTGCCGGCAGAAAGGGCACCAAGCGGCCCAGGAATTCACCACCAGAGGGGTGCCAAGAAAATCTTTGAGCGCCACCCGTTTGCCCGCATAGTCCGTAAAAGACAAATCCAGAATTCTGCCCGCTGGCCGCGGACCGTTGGCTCCGGGCGATTGAGAACGGACTAACCAGACCGCCAGAAGGGCAATAACTAAACCGGCGACTAACAATAGTGTCTTTTTCATACCGCCACTACTTTCCACAGCCACAATCGCACGTGCCGTCCTCTTTGTGCTCATGGCCGCACATCGCGCAGGTAGTGGGGCCTTTTTCGTCAGAAGTGTGCATATTTTTTCTCCTTATAATTAATCTTTTATAAAATGCCTTTGGTTTTAAGGTAAGCCTCGACTTGGGCCGCGTCTGAATCCGGCAGAATGTGCCCGTCAATGTCCAGGGTCGGCGACATCCATTGGCTGGATTTTTTAATCACCTCTTCCCGATAGGCCGGATTCTTTAGCATATCCCGCTCTGCAAACGGAATTTTGTGTTTTGCCAGCCAGTCCATGGCCTCAATGGCCCAGGCGCAACCGGTTTTTGTGTAAATGATTATATTCATGGGTGTTTAGATGTTATTCGATAAGCGATAAAATATCCGCTTCCCTAATATCGCCGGGTATGGTCCGGATAAGATTGCCGTCTTTAGCGATCAAAAAGTGTGTATTGGTGTATTGAATTCCAAAAGCATTGGCTGCCTGCCCGGAAGGATCGAGCGCAATTGGAAATGCTATACCCTTCGCTGTGACAAACTTTTCTACGGTTGGCTCCGATTCTTGAAGATTGACGCCAATCACTTCAACTTTATCCTTATATTTTTCGTAAAAACCATTGAGTTTCGGCATATCACGACGGCAATTGGGGCACCAGGAGGCCCAAAAATCAACCACCACCGGCTTTTTGCCCCTAAATTCAGACAGTGTTATCGTTCCGCCGCCGAGCTTTGGCAAGGCAAAGTCCGGAACAGTGCCAGCCCGGGCCGAGCCGGCGGCGGCGCTACCTTGAACAGAGGCAGCGCCGCTGGAAGCCGGGTTGCCACCGTAGAATCTCCCGAATATTAAAAGGCCAGCCACTACAATGATTACGCCCCCGATAAATAATTTTTTGCTCATATTTTATAAGTTACTAAACTCCGATTGTTCCGCCGCCGCCATGCCCTTGGCGTTTTTCAGCTTCGGCTAGGAAATATTAAATAATTATTTATATAATGCTGTATCCGGGTGCGCCGCGGCCCAACTGAACCAAAACGCGCCAACCGTCGGCAACAGCCTAAGTCCATTATCGCTTTTTTCATAAAGCCGGACAACCCCCAGTTCTCCCTCGTAACGCGCGGCTATGGTTTTATCGGCAAACCGATCCTCAATCTCCCCGGCTTTTTTCACCGCCGCCTCGCTATAAGCCTTGGCTTGGCCATTAATTATAACGCCTAAAATAAATTCCTTATCGCCCAAACGGCTATCAGTTTTGCTAACCGGGAAAATAGTGCCGGGCCTGGTATAATAATCTCCATAGGGATCCTGGCCATAAGATCGGCTTACTCCTGTCTCTCGACTAAGAACTTGGCCGCCCGGAAACTGTTTTTTCCAATCACCGAAGCGAATAATATCCGAGGGCAGTATTTTGAGCTTGGCGCCGGTCATCTCGCCGACTACGGCTTCGCCTAAAACCTGGGACCAAAGCGATTCAGTTTGGCGGTCATACATTAAAAGATTGGAATTCCACAATTTGCCCGAAGTGCCGAATTCCACCCGTTTATTATTGACTTTTGGATCAAAAACTATGGCCGTCCGGCAAAGCGGGCAATAGGTGACTAACACGCGCTCCCCGTTGATAGTGTCGTTCACAATCTCGTGCCAGACCAAAATTTGAAAAGGATAAAACCTATGAGTATCGCCCAGAGACAAAGATAGGCCAATCTCGTTATTTTCCAACCAAGCGCTAGCCGGCGGGGGTGAAATAAATACCGGCTTATCAATCGGCGGAATACCGTCCGGCGGCGGGCCGCCAGCCATGATTTCCTCGAGCGATATGCTGTGTTTAACGTCAGCCTTAATCTTACTGCCCGGCGGCCGGAGAACCATAACCACCGCTATGGCCACTAAACCAATTATAACCGCCAGCGCGATCTTGTTCATAGGCCTAAAAGCTGTTTCAGTTTATCGGGCTGGTAGCCAACCAAAATTTGCCCGTCAATATCAATCACCGGCACGCCCATTTGCCCGGATTTTTCGATCATGGCTTTTTGGGCCGCCTCGTCCAAAGTTACATCCTGCTCCGTATAAGTTACATTATTTTCTTTAAACCAGGCCTTGGTCATTTTGCAATAACCGCAAGTCGGGGTGGTGTAGATAACAACATTTTTCATTAGAGTATGAGTTTAATAATAAATAATTATGATGGTTTGGATTTTTGCCAGGCCGCGATCAGCCTAATGACCAAGCGCACGGCTAAATTAGCGGTTTTAAGCTCATAGCAAATCATCTGCCCCATGCGCACCCGCTTGACTAAGCCCACCAATTCCAAAATCCGCAATTGTTGCGAGGCCGCCGAAACCGAAATATCCAAAATATTGGCCACATCCGAGACGCAGACGTCCTTATGACTCGTCAAAATTTGAAAAATTTTAAACCGCCCGGAATCGCCCAGGGCGTTAAAAATAAACGGCAAATTGTTGTCTTGGCCGCGCAACTGCTTTTGGATGCGGGCGGCTTCCGGCGGGGTTAACATGGTAATGTTGAAGTAATTGCTTAAACTCTTAAATTAAGAATAGCATCCATTGCCAGTTTATCAAAATAGCCCTTGTGGATAAATAAAATAGCCCTGCCTGGCTGCCGAACTGTTTAATTATTTCACCAGTTTGAGTACCCTCTCCTTTATTAAGGAGAGGGTTAGGGTGAGGTGTCTAACAACAAACACACGGAATTTATGCAATAGCGCTTGCCACCTTTATCAGCCGGGCCATCGTCAAACACATGGCCCAGATGCGCCCCGCACTTTTTACAAACCACTTCCGTGCGCTTCATGCCCAAACTATTGTCCTTTTTTAACTCCACGTACTCTAAATTAGCGGGTTCGGTAAAGCTGGGCCAACCAGTGCCGGAATCAAATTTAGTTTCCGAAGAAAACAATTCCGTGCCGCAAACCGCGCATTTATACACGCCTTTTTCATGGTTATCCCAATACTTACCGGAAAATGGCGCTTCTGTCCCCTTTTCCCGGGCCACGTGATAGAGTTCTTTATCAAGTTGATCGTCTGTTTTCATAAGGGTTAGGCCTGCCGCCCGTAGCTTTAGCGAAGGGTGGGTGAGGTTTTTAACAACGATTCAACATCAATCCAATTAGCCAAAGCCGCTTTTGTGGCAACATAGCCGCTGATATCCAATTTTTGGCCGGTAAAAACCCCGACATGTAAATGTTTGCGTTCATTATCCGTATCTGGCCCCACCTCCCCCAAAAGCCCCAGCTCCGCGCCCGACGCCGCATAAGCGCCCACTTTATGCAGGATACTGCTAAGCGCTAGGTGGCCATAAATAATCTGTAAAGTTTTTCCGGCGCGCTCGCACTTTTGCGCCAACAAACCCCCATAACCGCTAGCCGCGCGCTTCACGGTTATTTCTCCGCCGCAAATTGCTTGCACTGCTACTCGCGAGGCCTCTTCGCCTAATAAAATTTCAAAGTCCGTGCCAGTGTGAAAACCACGGAATTTTTCCGGCGCGACCGGCGAAGCTTCGGGCGTGATAAAAATCCCGAACGGTTTTTTCCTCATCCGTTCGCCGATGCGCGGAAGCGGCTCCACAAAACTAGCCGCGTCATTATAAAAACGCAAGCTTTGTACAAAAGATTCAAATTTCTCTTGGCTATATTCGGGGTTGTAAGAAAAAACATAAAAATAGCTGGGGCTAGCGGCGCGATAACGGATATCAATCAATTTGTGCCTCCCATTCCGCCAGGCGGGCTGAAAAGGAAAATCAGCCACACCAGATTTTTTTTGTATTTCATAGCGCACGGCCGCGTGGCTCTGAATTTTAGTCTCCTGCCTCTCAAAAATATCCACAGTCGTGAGCGTCAAAAAATCGCTGGCCTCAAAAAAACGGATAAAAATTTGGTCGGCCTTGCCGTCCGACAAGGCAATGCTGGTAATTTCCGGAACATACCGTTTTGATAAATTCTCCGGCAAGGCGGCCGAAAAACGGTAGGCGCTGTTGTGCCGCGAAAAATCAACCCGCGCGCCTGTGGCCGCGCTGGGCAGGGCTTTGGTGGCTTGGCTTTCTGCAACAGCCGGCGCCTGTGCTTCTGGATTAGTGCAGCCGGCACCCAGAAAAACCAAAACTGCGCTGACAATTAAAAAATAATTATTCATAAATAGTCCCCTCTCCTTAGTAAGGAGAGGGTTAGAGCCTGCCCCGCACTTGATGCGGGGGTGAGGTTTTTAACAAATGGCTGAATTTTTGCCGCAGTTTGGCGATTTTCGGATCAATGACCACTTGGCAATAAGGCTGGTCGGGATTACGGGCAAAATAATTTTTATGGTAATCCCCAGCTTCGTAAAATTTATCCAAAGGATGCAGTTCTGTGACAATCGGATCAGAAAAAACTTTAGCGTGTTCTAATTCGCGCACTTCCCTTTCTGCTTCTTGGCGCTCGGCATCGGTGGTATAAAAAATCGCGCTGCGGTATTGCGGACCCACGTCATTCCCCTGCTGGTTTAAAGTGGTGGGGTTATGAGTGGCAAAAAACACATTCAACAAATCCGGATATTTAATTTCGTCCGGATTGAATTCAATTTTAATGGCTTCGGCATGGCCGGTTTTTCCGCCCGATACTTGCTCATAAGTCGGATTCTCCACCGTGCCGCCGGCATAACCCGGCATAACCGATATGACTCCTTTTAAATCTTTAAATACTGCCTCGATGCACCAGAAACACCCGCCGGCAAAAATAGCTTGTTCCATAGGTTATTAGTTTACCTTATTTCTGGCAGATAAAAAAACGGCAATTTCCACTTTGCAAAACACTATCTTTAGGAGCAATATTATTCCTATATTCAGAAAAAACCAATTTAAAGCCAGCTGCCTTGGTCATTTTTTCAACCTCCGCCAAAGCGGATATGTGAATATATTGTTTTTGGGCATAGCCGCCCGTGGCCGTAGGATGCAAACGCGTAAAAAAAATATCGCCAAATTCCAAATCCCCTAATTTGCAGCCAAGAGGTTTTAATATTTTAAATTTTACCCAATCCCGCGCCCAACTCGCCCAGTGCCCGCCGGCCAAGCGCCGAATATGGCTGGTAAAAATAAAGTGCCCGCCCGGCTTGATTACGCGATAAGCTTCGCTCAATGCTTGTTGGCGCGCTTTGGACGTTGGTATCTGGCACCAGCCATTAAATGAAAATAAAGCATTATCAAATTCATTGTCCTTAAAACTCAGCTGCGTGGCATCGCCAACTTCATAATTAATCGACAATTTTTCCGCTTGGCTGACTTCTTGCGCCACCTTAATCATAGCCGGCGTAATATCCACGCCAATCACTTGATAGCCTGTCTTGAAAAGTCCAAAGGTGGTGCGGCCGGTGCCGCAGCCAATATCTAAAATCGAACAACCGGGTTTAAAATACTTGGCCAACAAAATTTTCTCGCTCTCCCACAAACCAATACTAACTACGGCCTGCCGATAATTGGCTAAAGTCTCAGGCAGGGAAAATTCATTGATTACTGATTGATCCAATCTGGTCTTGTCCATATTATAAAAACGGATTTGGGCCGTTAAAAGTAATCAGCGGCGTTTGGCTGTTTATGCGCTCAAAAGTTATGCCGTACTTTTTAATATAAAGCGTATCTACGGAACAAAAAAGCGTCTGGCTATAATCAAAACCGAGTTTTTCCGACAAAGCTTTAACCTGCGCCTCACCCTGGCCCTCAATCTCCACGTAAGGCTCCAGGAACGGCCACTCATCAATCGTGATATCCGCCCCGTCCAATTGCCACAACTCGCGCTTGCTTTCCTGAAAAGCTTTTTTCTGACAGCCAATGCTTTCCAAAAACGCCACCGCCATATCAAAATTATCAATTTTCAGGCATAATTCTTTTTGATTTTCAATCTTATTGCCATCAACCACTTTCAAACTCATGGTAATTTTATCGCCCTCGTCGCGCACTCTCAGCCAGCCGCCTTTTATCTCATGTCCGGCCGGCAGATTAAAAACCACCCGCTTTTGCAAAATTTCGGAGTAAATTAATTGCGCTCCAGCGGCGCGGAGTTTAGCACGAATATCTTCTTTATCGATATTAGTAAAAGTGGCTTCGTATTCGATTTGCATGTCTTAATTTAAGCATGATTACCGGCTACATATCCAGTCGTCCAACAAAGCTGGAGAGAATAGCCGCCCGACGGCCGGCTGATATGTAGGAGGTCGCCAGTGACAAACAAATTAGAATAAAGCTTGGAGCCCATGGTTTTAGCATCCACTTCTTTTAAATCCACGCCCCCATCCACCACCACGGCCTTATCCAAACCCATTAAACCAGTGATGCTGACCGGCAAGGCTTTCAACAAGTTGACGATTTGCTTGCGCTGAACTTTGGTGATGCTGTTGACTTGAATCTCCGGATCAATATTAGGCAATAAAGATAAAACCGCGGCGCTCGCGCCCTTAGGCGCAATCACTTTAAAAACATTTTTCAAAAATTTATTCTTGTTCTCGTCAAAAATTTTGGTAATGTGCTTATCGAGCGCGCCTAAGTCCACCTCCGGATAAACATCAATTTTGGCTGTAACACAACCCTCGTGCAGCCAATCCGCCACCTGGCCGGCCGCTTTCAAAATCAAAGGGCCGG
>CAYILY010000023.1:0-1609 GCA_964364395.1 uncultured Gammaproteobacteria bacterium
GCGCTAATGATTATGCCACTTATATTTTGGCCTTAACCGCTCTTGGTAAAGATCCGCGCAGTTTTGGGAGCGAAAATTTAGTGAATAGTTTGCGCCTCAAAGCCACGGCCGGCCAGTTAGGGGACAGAGCTTTTGTAAATGACGACATGTTTGGCTTATTAGCTTTGGTGGCGGCCGGGGTGCCCGCGAGCGATGCTTTGGTTGTAGACGAAGCGGCTTATATTAAAACTAAACAATTGGCCGATGGCAGCTGGGATTTTGCCGCGGGTGCTACCCAGGGCAGCGTGGACATGACGGCCATGGGTATTATGGCTTTGCGCGCCGCCGGCGCGGCTGTCAGCGATCCGGCCTTAAATAAAGCCGTGGCTTATTTGTCTAATAGCCAAAAAGACGATGGCGGCTGGCCGATCGCGCCGGGGAGCGCTTCCAACACCGAGTCCACGGCTTGGGTTTTGTCGGCTTTATACGCTTTGGGCGATAATCCGGATTTTTGGGCGCCCACGGACGCTTCGCCGGTTGATTATTTGCTGGCGCAAATTCAAGCTGATGGGCATGCTGGTTTTGATACTACTGCCAAGGATATTACCGGCCGGACGCCGACTACCACGGCTTATGCCGCTGTCGCGCTCGCTGGTAAATATTACCCCATTAAAATTTTACCGGCTCCGACCGCGGTTAATATTCGCATCGAGGGCAAAGATGCCAATATCTGCGAAGCCGCAACCGAAGGCAATAATGCTTTAGATGCCGTTAAAAATGCGGCCGCGGTTTGCAGCTACACTTACCATATCCAAGATACGCAATACGGGCAATATTTAGACAAAATTAATGATGAGGCGGCCGCGGGCTTTGTCGGCTGGTCGTTCTTGGTAAATAACCAAGCTTTGCAGGTGGGGGCCGCTGATTACCAAATTAAAAGCGGGGATAATATCTTGCTTTATTACGGCAATTGGGATGATTTGCCTTTGCGCTTAACTATTACCCCCATGGCCGTGGTTTTGAACGGCAGTACGGCCGCCACCGTGGAAAAATTCGATTACAATAAAAACAGCTGGCTGGCTGCCGCTGGCGCCCAAATCAAGCGAGGGAGCGAGACAATTGCCGCGGACAGCGGCGGTAAAGCCAATTTAACCTGGCCGCTTTCCGGCAGTTTTGAATTATGGGCGCAGGCCGTGAATATGGTGCGGAGCGCCAAGGTGGCAATCACGGCCGGCGACAGCGCGGGGCAGCAGTCATTAGGTTTGTCGGTCAACATCGCGGTGCCCACCGCTGGCGCGGCCGGCAATAACCCAGCGTCGCCGGATTCGGTGGTCTTCGGCGTGAGCGGGGATTTGAATTTTGGCACTTTGTCAGCCGGCGGGAGCGCTACAAAAACCGCGACTTTAACTAACAGCGGGTCGGCGAATATCAACACCACGGCCAGCGTCAGCGGCGCCGCGGTGTTTAAAAATAATCTAAAATTAGACAGTTTGGCTGTGCCCAACTGGCAAAAAAAATTAAATGCCGGCAGCCAGGCGGCCGTGGACGTCACTTTGTCAATTCCGGCCAGTTATGCCGCTTCCGGCCAAGAACAGGGTTCGCTGATATTTTGGGCGAATGTCGCGCCATA
>CAYILY010000023.1:1709-7031 GCA_964364395.1 uncultured Gammaproteobacteria bacterium
CCGCTTCCGGCCAAGAACAGGGTTCGCTGATATTTTGGGCGAATGTCGCGCCATAAAAGTCGCTGTTATCCTGAGCGAGCCCCGCTCCTTGTGGGACGAAGCGTGAGGATCCCATGGGCACAAAGACGCGCAGCTTTGAAGCGATGGGATCCCTCGGCAAGCTCGGGATGACAGTAAATAAGTATGATTAAAAAATTATTTATAGCAATCATTTTTATATTAACCCCATTGCCCGCTTTTGCCGGCAGCACGGCTTTGGCGCCCAGCAAGATTGTGGCTAGCGGCGAGGCCGGAGGCGTTATTTCTAAAACCGTGGTGGTCAGTAATTTATCCAGTACCAGCCAGTATTATAATTTTTATCCGGATGAGGCCGCGGACAGCAAAAAAATCAGCGTCATCCCCAGCCAGTTTATTTTGGGCCCGGGCCAAACCGCCGAGGCCGTGGTGCGCTTGCGGCCGGGCGATGAGTCTTGGCGCTCTAATTTAAGCTTGGTGGCCTATAATGCCAGCCAAATCAAATCTCGCTTCCGGGTGGGAGATGGCATTAAAATCCCGGTATGGTTTAACGCTCCCCAAGTACTCGGGCAGAGTGTCAAAATCACTGGTGTAACTGCTTATTTTTGGCTGTTGACGCTGTTTATTGCGAGCCTTGCCTTGGCTCTCTTGGGTGTAGTATTCTACCTGTATTATCGGCACGCTTTTTGGCGGCAAATTCGCGCGCGCCACAGGATTAATTTTTTATGAAAACATCATCACGATTGCTGATTATTTTAGCGATTATTATCCTGTACGGTGCCGGCGTTTTGACGGGCGCTAGCATGGCCAGTAAGCGGGATAAGCTTGAGCAAATGGAAAAGGCGGTTATACCGGCTGAACAAAGCCAGGCAGCCAGCATGTTGATTGATGCGGGCCAAGAAATATTCAGTTATCCGCGCCTAGCGCTCCAGGGCGGAGATACCGTGTGGTCAGTTTTGGATCAATTAAACAAACAATATCCAGATTTAGCGGTGGGGAGCGATAATTACAAAGATATGGGCGTGTTGGTTAAAGCTATCAAGGGATATGCCAACGGCACGGGAGACGAATACTGGCAGTTTTGGGTGAATAATAAATATGCTAATGTCTCAGCCGACAAGCAGGCAGTGAAAGACGGGGATGTGATTATGTGGAAGTTTACCAAAGCGCAATTTAAAGAATATTAAAATTATGACAAAAAAACACACAATTATTCTGGCCTTAATATTAACCGCGTTGACTGTTGCTCTGCGCCTTGTAGATCATCCGTGGAATTTTACGCCGCTCGCGGCTTTGGCTTTATTTAGCGGGTTTGTTTTACCTAAAAAATATTTGGTTCTGCCACTAGCTGCGCAAGTTGTGTCGGATGTATTTATTGGCACCTATACTTGGCAAATTATGGTTGTGGTTTATATCAGCTACGCGGTTATGGCACTATCAGCATTGGCTTTGCGCGAACGGTACAGCTTTGCCACTGTGCTGGTCTCGAGCCTGGGCGCTTCAATATTATTTTATTTAGCCAGTAATGCCGCGGTGTGGCTGTGGAGCGGCATGTATCCGGTTAATTTAACTGGCTTAATGGCGTCTTTGGCGGCCGGTATTCCGTTTTTCCGCAACACTATGCTGGGTGAATTCATATTTACAGGCGTATTTTTTGGGGTTTATGAACTGGCGCGATCGCTGGCATTTGTTCCAATCTCTGCGATTAAAAAAACCCTCGCTTAAGCGAGGGTTTTTTTGTTAAATTTTATTTATCTTTTTCGTTTTACGCCGTTGGGTTTATAGTGGTAAGCGAACAAATAGAAAATTTCCAAGAGGCCAAAGGTATTAACAATTAAAATCGCTATGAACCAGGGCAATTGCTTGCGCTGGCCGGCTTGCCACAGGGCAATGCCTTTCCAGGCGAGCGACCAGACTACAGCTAGCGGGAAGAGCCAGAAGTATTGAGCCATAACATTCCCAAAAGACCAGTTCAGCACACCGTCGAACATGTTGTTGTACATCATATTTTTATTTTTCTCCTTTTTTAATGACTAAGCTAATTAATATAATCAACAAAAACGCGGTTAAGGCCATCAGCGGAATGGTGATGTAGCCGAATTCAAAGAAATATTTAACCGCGCAAGACGTGCCATTGAGCGAGCAGGGCGCGGCTGGGTCAAACGGCCGCAAAGTGGCCTGGATTTGGATAATATAATTGTAGGCCGCGATCAAGGCGCCGATAATGGCTAAGGGTAAAATGTAATGCACTACTTCTTTGGACTTGCGGCGCATGGATACCAGCACTAAGACGGCTAGGGGATACATGAATATCCGTTGATACCAGCAAAGCGTGCACGGCGCGTAAAGGACCACTTCCGAGAAAAATAAGCTGCCTAGCAATGAAGACAGGGAAACAAGCAAGATAAACGGCAGGCCATATTGGTGGATAAGCTGATTGGCGTTGTGCCGGATTTTTTTTGTGAATTGATAAGGAAACGCGTAAGCCAGCGCTAAAATAACTAGCAAAATATCCCCCAGTAAAGTCAAAAACGCCAGAAAAGTTGTGACCGAATCAGTCATGCCGATATATTATAGCATTTTTTTGTGTTAGATAGTTATCCACAGAAT
This sequence comes from uncultured Gammaproteobacteria bacterium, assembly GCA_964364395.1. Classification (GTDB taxonomy): domain Bacteria; phylum Patescibacteriota; class Patescibacteriia; order UBA2169; family UBA2169; genus CAYILY01. Next base: position 4,335 of record CAYILY010000023.1, read on the forward strand.
TTATTTAAAATATATTGCTATGTTTTAAACATCGTCTTATACTGAAGTTAGTGAGTTTTAATTTTATTCATAAAAAATAAAAATAATGTTAGCGCCGTCATTTTTTTTAATTTAATTATAACTAAGAAAAATATGATAATAAAACGAAAATTGAGATTGGCTCTGCAATCGGCGGCCACAGCTTTGACTTTCACCTTGGCTACCGTCGGGTCAGTGGGCGCTACTACCACCATTGGTTCGAATATTTCCACGGACGGCTCTCTAACCGTGGCCACCACTTCGACCTTGCAAGGCGCGGTCACTGTTACCACCACCACTAATCCGCAGTTGACGGCGAAATACGATGCCAATAATTATTGGACCGCAAACGCATCCGCCACCGGTATAGTAACTTTCCTCCGCTATGGTTCCGGACTGCGAACTGGTTTCACTTTTTCTGACACCGTGGGCATAGCCACCTCGTCAGCCCAGACTCTTTTGACCGTTGATTCCACTAACAGTAGCAATGCCTCAACCACTTTGGCGGTTTATACCAATGGCACTGGTCCAGCGGCCATTTTTATTGGCGGCAAGGTTGGCGTGGGCACCAGCACGCCCTATGCCCTGTTCTCGGTGGCAGCGCTGGCCGGCAGTAACGCGCTGATTGTCGGTTCGTCCACGGCCGAATTGTTCAAAATCAGCGACAACGGCTCGGCAAGTTTCAACGGCAGCGGCTGGCCCGAAGCTGATTTCACCATTCAAGGCGACACGTTAACTAACCTGGTAACGGTTGATTCTTCAGCGGACAGGGTCGGAATCGCAAGTTCCACGCCCTGGGGCTTGCTGGTGGTGGAAATGGGAACAGAAGCCCGATCATTCGTAGTTGGAAATAATGGTTCTAGCACACCTTCTCTTGTAGTTCGTGGCGTTAATGGCGACGGTAGTGTCGGCATTGCCACTTCTACGCCTTCCGCCATGCTTTCCGTTGGGCCAGGTAGCAACGCCACTACCACCATTGATTTGGATAAAGTTTGTTTTCGCAGTCGAACTGATAATGGTCAGACTATTTATTGGTGGATAGCTAGGCTCGGAACCGCAACCAATATAGGTATTGCTACTTCTACGACCAGTTGCTTCTAATTTTTACTAAGAATTAATATTTGAGGTAAATCCTTATGAAAAAATTCTTAGTGTATGGCTTAAGTTTATTGACAGTTCTGTCTTTAACAGTTTTTGTATCTGGCGCGTCGGCTGCTACTAATGATTTTACGGCTGATGGTAATATTGAGGTACCGCTCGTGACTTTTGGAGACGGTACGGCCACGATGCTGATAATGAACGGCTCCACGGCCGAGAGTTGGTCATTTAATGGTGGCACTTTCCAAGTCACTAATCCGGGCACGATTTTTAAGGTTGGTTCGTCCTCGAGTTCTGTCAAGACTATTACCAGCACCCAGGGCGGCAATACTGTTTCTTGCGCTGTTAATGCTAATCCCGGAACTAGTTACGGAGAATTGCCAACCGCCGCCGGCACTTATACCATAGTTCCCTCGACTACCGCATCTTGCGGCGGCGGCGGGGCGGCGCCGTCTGGCGGCAGTAGTAGTAGTTCATCGGCTCCGACCACTTACCAAGTGTCTGATCCTAATAAAACCGTCACTGATAAAACCACCACCGCGCCAAAAACTACCACCCCGGTGATTATTAAACCCCTAGCTCCGACTGGCGATCAAAACTTAGTCAAGGTCTTGGCTGAATCTGCCACTATTGCCCAAGGCACGCGCGAAGCTTTATTGGCTGAAGTGGGCAAAATACGAGATGCCAAAGCCGAGTCAACCTTTAATACCACGGTTGTTAAAAACATAGTAGCCACTGTCAAAACCATTTCCACCGAAGTTCGGGAAAAAATACTTAACTTTGTCACTTATGGCACGCCCACCACGCAGGTACTGGGCGCTGGGGAGCGGGGCGGCGTAGTGAATTCCTTCAAAGAAGCTTTTGGCAAACTGCCGGCCACCGAAGCTGATTGGCAGGATGTGGTAAAAATCGGCAATGGCCGCTGGCCGAGCCAGACTAGCGCCACCCGTGAAACCAAATCTGAAGCCGCTTTTAAAGCAATTTATAAGCGCGCGCCGGTTCGGGCCAATGCCAAGGATGACGCGGCCGTAGTGGTGATGGCCTATGGTTTGCGCCCGGCTAACCGCAATTTAGGCAGTGAAGCCGCGGCTAGCAAGACTTTTAAAGCCGTGTATGGCAAGAATCCCGCTACCGCTACGGATTGGGACACAGTGCGGGCCATTGCTTACAGCGGCGCTAAGCGATAGGTAAGTTGAAACATGAATTAAAGAAAAACACGCCTCTCCGTTCCGGAGGGGCGTGTTAGTTATGGTGCTTGGCATCTGCCCAGCGCAATATTTCATTCTTCAAATATACGTCAAGCTCAATGCCGATTTCCGGTTTGTATTCCGCAGACAAGCCCATAGACGCTACAAGCCGCCGGGTTTCGCCATTAGGCAAATAGCAGCGGCACACCCGGGTTTCGCCTAATGTTTGGGTTTCAAAAATCAGTTCAGGCATCTCATCCTCCTTTGCTGAGAATTTCCCCGACGATATTTTTGATGTCTGTCCGGTTGATATAACCGACCAGGTTATCGTTTTTATCCACCACCGGCAATTGGCGGATGCGGAATTCGGATAATAATAAATTAGCTTCTAAAA
>CAYILY010000023.1:7131-10277 GCA_964364395.1 uncultured Gammaproteobacteria bacterium
ACCACCGGCAATTGGCGGATGCGGAATTCGGATAATAATAAATTAGCTTCTAAAATCGAATCAGTCGGCTTAATGGTTTGCACGCGGCTGGTCATGATTTTGGTTACCGGGTCTTCAGCCACGGTTTTAATATGCTCCACAAAAACTTCGTCGCTTGGTCCGCCTTTTTCCTCGTCATAAGTCGGTGAAACATGCTGGATAACATCCCAGTTGGAAACAATGCCTACCACGCGATCCAGGCCGTCGAGTACTACTAGGCCGTTGGTCTTTTTTTGGATCATAAGCTCCACCGCCTCGCGCAAAGTGGCGGTGGTGGGGATAGTGATGGCCGGCTGCTGCATATAATCGGCCACAATGTATTTTTTGGCGCTAGCAGTCATAAATATTTTTAACGGTGTTTATTTAGAGTCTAAATCGGGGATACCAGACTCGAACTGGTGGCCTCGTCGTCCCGAACGACGCGCGCTACCAACTGCGCTAATCCCCGATTTAGGCCCCGAAAGATATTAGCTACCAGCGGAGTTTATCCGCCATAGCTTCAGCGGCGGCGGACTACAGCCCGCCGTTAGCAGTTAATATCAGCATACTAAAAAAAACGCCGCCTGACAACCATAAGGTCGCAGGCGGGCTAAAGGTCAAATACTGGTTCTGCGGAGTATAATTACCCCAGAAGCCATCATGGCGACTCCAGTGAGCCCACCAATGACGAGCGCCTGGTTGGTGGTATACTCCGCGCCAGCCAAGATAAGGCCGGCCATGACCAGGAAACCGCCCACCCTACCCAGGAACTTGGACTTATCCATCCAAAACCTCCTTTGAGTGTGGGGGAGATATGGCCGAAATTTGGGGAAATTCAGGCCAATATATATACTATAAACTATTATCTATTTTCTGTCAAATAGGTTAAAAACAGGGTTATTGCTATAATATTTACAGCTATGATTGAAGAAAAATGGCAACAATTAATTGGCCGGATAAAGGATGATTTTTTGGTTTTAAGCCATGAACAAAAAGACGGGGAATACGAAGGCGACAAAGTGGAAGAAATTGTGTTCCAAGGCCCGGCAGGGGAGATGAAGCTGACCCGCACTGTCAAACCCCGCGTACTAGGGGAGAAAACCAAGTATTCCAACCGCATTGGTTCAACCACGGCCATCGAAAAAATTTACTCTGACACTGAAACCGTGGATACGGTTAAATTATGGCGCGAGCAAAATGGCGAGTGGTTGGAGGTGGATGTCAATCGCCTATTTTGATATTGTGCGACACATAAGGTTTTTTGGATATTCCCCGCCTCCTAGTCGGGTTTTATTTTGGGTTTGATGGATTTTTTAAGCAGATAATTTAATAAATTAATATTTTTTAGATTTTTTGAGTTTTGTCATTCCGGACTTGATCCGGAATCCATCTTTTTACACAATGGATTCCCGCCTGCGCGGGAATGACAGAGAGTAGTTATTTTAAACAAAAACCCCCGAACTCAATCCAAACCGTTTTTAACGATTTGGATTGAGCCGGAGGCCATGCCAAAAGAACGGCTGCCCTACTGGTGTTGCGGGCAGTTCCCAAAGCGCCACATATCGCGGCCGCGGATTTTTGAGGCCTGTTCAGCCCAACTGCTAGTGCGGCTGTCGAAGGCCATGAGGCAGCCAGTGTGGGCACAAATGATATCCGGCAAGATATGGGCATCGCCATCAGCCAGATACACAATAGCCTGCCCTTGTTTGCTCATCAGTATCCCCCTTATTGTTAGAGTTTTTGCCACAAGCTGTTGAAAATCATCATTTGCGTCTGAAAGCTGTTTTTATCTTCCAGAATTACGCCCATGGGGCTATGTTTATCATCCAGGGCGATTAAAGCCACTTTGTCGGCATATAATAGCGTGTAAGTAGGACTACCCTCTTCTTTGGAGAGCCATTTGCGCTCATCTAGGCCGTGCAAACTTCCGCCCGGGCCAATCGAGATGGATTGGACGGATATTTTTAACCGTTTGCGTTCATTATTATAGTTGGGGAAGACATTATGCACTACATCGCGGATAGCGCTTGAGGAATAAACACAATAATTTCTTTCGGCCGTGCGGCTGACTGTATCCAGCACATCTTGCAGAATCGCCCGCAAACCCACCTGGCCTTCAAAATACTTGGCTTTGGGTTTGGACGGTGATTTTTCAAAGAGCGATTTTAACTCCGGCAAGATTTTGGCCACATCTTGCTCGGTTTGCTCAATTTGGTTTTTCCTTATCTTTAAAGCGGTTAAAAGGTGTTCCGGGCCTTCGGCCGTAAAATAGCGGTGTTTGGTTTTGTCCACAAAACTGGCTAATCCCTGGCTGATCAACTCGTTCAAAATATCATGTGTGGTGGTGCGGTTGAGCCCGGCTTCATTAGCGATTTTGCGCACTGGCGCGGAGCCGAGTTTTAAGAGGCTTAAATAGATGGTGATCGCCTTTTCGCTTAAGCCAAATTTTTTTAAGACAGCTTCTATCATGAGTTCCAAATTAATAATAATTTAGTTAGATTTAATGTCAATTAAAATATATCATTATTTGTGGAAAATACAAATAATTGGCTAATATTAAATAATATATTTGTCAGTAAATTACCGACATAATCTGTCATCCCGCACCCATGACTTTCGTCAGGGCAGGCCTTGATGCGGGATCCATTGTTATTAAAAGACTGGATTCCGGCTCAAGGCCGGAATGACAAAACGAAAAACAGTTATTTTTTTAAGAGAAAAAGTGGTATAATAATTTTATATGCCAACATTAAATAACTCCGCCCAGCAGCGCCATATTTTGGTAATTGGCTTTACTCTGCTTTTTAGCGTCAGTTTGGCTATTATTTTATTTGAGCGCGTGCAAACACAAGAAACCGCGGCTTTGCCGGGCGCCGATTCCCCGCTGGCCATGAGCGATGTGCGCGGCGGCGAAATAATCCGCGACCAAGCCATTGCCTTATACCATGGCCAAGCCCGCCAAATAGCTACTTTGCTGTTTAATAATATTAGCCGCCTGGAGCAAGGCCAGGCCGCGAACAGTGATGAATTAGCGGCCGCTCGCCAAGCTATTGTTAATACTAAAGTTCCCAGTGTTTATCAAAAGCTGCATTTTAAGCTGTTGCAAGTTTTAAACAAGCTGGCCCAGG
>CAYILY010000024.1:0-10096 GCA_964364395.1 uncultured Gammaproteobacteria bacterium
CTTTTATCAAGTTTTACCTTAAGAAGTTAGCTAAATGAGTTTTGTAACCGTCTCGAATTATAATCAATAAATGCGAATGGACAATTCGCATTTATTTGTAAATATTCGTATAATTAGCAATAATATGTCTGATATTCACCACCCAACCAAAGTGGCCCGCTCGGGCGCGGTTTATACCGCCACTTTGATTATCCAAAAAATAATCTCGTTTTCTTATTTCAGCTTAGTGGCCAGCGCGCTGGGGCCGGCCAATTTGGGGCGCTATACTTTCGCGTTGTCTTTTGCCGCGTTTTTTTCGCTGGTAGTGGATTTTGGTTTTGTGAATATGGCGATTCGCAATTTTAGCCGCGATAAAAACGGCCGGGCGCGAAGTTTCCGCATATTATTCACCGCGCGTTTGGGTTTGGCCCTAATCGGCGCGGCCATCCTTTGGCTGTCGGCATTGCTGTTGGGTTATGACCAAACATTGCTCTCGCTACTGGCTATCACTACATTGATTATGGTCATGGACGCGTTTACCGCGTTTTTTTATACGGTCTTCCGCGCCGAGCAGAATTTATTTTATGAATCCATCGGCACTTTGGTTTTTCAAATTGTGATTTTTATTGCCGGCTATCTGGCTTTGCGCCAAACCAGCGATCTGCGCGTTCTGTTGGCCGTGATTAGCTTGGGTAGTTTTTGGCATATTTTGTATTCCGCGATTTTGTTAAAATTCCGCGCCCGTTTATCACTTAAGCCTTTGTTTGATTGGCTAGCTATCAAAAGCACTTTAGCCGCGGCTGCCCCATTTTTTTTAATGGCCGGTTTTATAAAAGCCTATAACACCATTGATACGATTTTATTAAAAAATATCAGCGGCGACGAAGCCGCCGGGCTGTACGCTATTCCAGCCAAAGTGGTGTTTACTTTCCCGTTTTTAGCTTTAGGCATTACCGCGGCCGTGTATCCGGCCATGGCCAGCTATGCCGCCAGTTCGCCGGAGCGGCTGCAAAATATTTTTCGGCGCACTTTGCAGTTGCTCTTAACCATTTCGCTCCCGATTTGTTTGGGCATATTTATTTTGGCGGATCCGATTATCATGCGCGTTTGGCCGGAGTTCAGTCAATCAATTCTGGCTTTGCAGATATTAATTTGGGCCGTGGTATTTTTGTTTATGGAATATCCGTTTGGTTCATTATTAAACGCCACGGGCCACGAAAAGCGCAACACCTGGAACCGCGGCGTACAGCTGGTGGTTTTTATAATTATGAACGTTTTATTAATTCCTAAATTTGGTTTTATGGGCGCGGTTTATACGGCCTTGCTCACTAGCATTTTAATTGTCATTTTAGGCGCCTGGCCAGCGCGGAAGCTAGTAGTGATATTTAACAAAAGTTTTATTATAGTTTTAGCCAAGTTAATATTAGCGGTGGGGGTGATGGGTGGCGCTATTTGGTGGCTAGCCGATAAATATTCATTCTTGTATCTTATACCCTTGGCTATGGTAATATACGCGTTAATGTTGTTAGGATTGCGAGTTTATGGCCAGGAAGATTGGGAATGGGTAAAGAGTTTAAAAAAATAAAAAAGAAGGCGTCCCGCAATTTGCAGGATGCCAATGATGTGATGTGCGAGTGGGCTAACATCGCGGTTGGCCGTTTAGGATAAGAATGGGCGGCGACGCAGGAAATATGGCGCTACTAGGATGATTGCGGCCAGAATGATATACAGAGCCGCGAAGTTGACATGGATTGCGGATACGATCAGCAGGGCTATAATGGCCAGCCAGCGCCAAATTCTCAAAATCAACAGAATAAGAGCCATTTATACATTCCTCCTCTTAGTTAGAATGCTTGATAATACTAGTGCTAGTTCTTTCTTTAATTCCCATGCTATTGCAAGTTCCCTTCTTTCACGACGAGAAAGTGGCGGGCCGCCTTCCCAAATTGCCGGCTCAAGTTCAAGCCGTCGCGGTGCCAGCCCCGGATATTTTTTGATAACTTTTCCGTATATCTCGTAATACTTTTCCTCTGCGGCCGTTGTCATTACCTTGTCCTCCTTTTGAAATGTTAATGTACCTCTCTTATTTATTCACTTTAGTATAAAGTAAATGTATTGTAAATAGCATGTCAAAACCATTTTTACTAACCCTAGAATATCCGCCTCAATACGGCGGGGTAGCCAAGTATCTGGAAGGCGAAGTTAAGGCTTCGCCCGTGCCGGTGGTAGTTATTCGTGCCCAAGATTTAATGTGGCGTCTCTGGCCCAAGTGGCTGCCTTTGTTGTGGCGAGTAAACGCCCCCGCCTTTACTAAGGAGGGGGTTGGGGGGTGGTTATGGATCTCGCATGTCCTGCCAATCGGTTATATTGCCTTGGTGTGGAAATGTTTTTTTAAAACGCCATATCGGGTTTATTTGCATGGTTTGGATTTGATACGGCCGCGGCGATCAACCTGGAAATCATTTTGGGTAAAAATTATTTTAAATAATGCGAATGAAATTATCACCAACAGCCAAGCGACCGCGCAATTATTAAATTATTACGGAATTGACGCTAATCGTGCGCGTGTTCAATATCCTAGGATAGGCGCCCCCACCTGTACCCAGGAGGGGGTTGGGGGGCGGTTGCGTGCCCAATATAATTTAGAAAACAAACCGATTTTATTAACCATCAGCCGTTTAGTAAAACGGAAGGGGATTGATTTGGTAATAAAATCAATGCCTGCGGTATGGAAAGATATTCCCGATTTGGTTTATGTGGTGGTAGGGGAAGGGGAGGAGAGGGAATATTTGGAGGACATAAAAAAAACCGTCATTCCGAGCTTGTCGAGGAATCTCGTGGATAATCGCAGAGATCCTTCGACTCCGCTCCGCTCCGCTCAGGATGACGTGGTGATTTTCACCGGCCCTGTGTCCGACGAAGCCAAATACGGCTGGCTGGCGGCGTGTGATTGTTTTATATTAACCCCGATTGATGATCCGAATGATTTTGAGGGTTATGGTATTGTTTATAAAGAAGCGCAAATGTTTGGCAAGCCCGTGATTGGTTCCCGCGTGGGCGGAGTGCCGGAAGCGATTGGTGATGAGGGTGTTCTGGTAGAAGCGGGAAACATTGAACAGATTATAAATAGTGTTGTTAGGTGTATAAAAAAACAGGGCCCACAGAGTGAACCCTATTCGAACCCTTAAACTTTCTTCAGTATCTTGGTGCTTATCCTCCTGGTTGCGGTTGCCCCTTTTGGGCAAGGTACTTAGGGGTCTCTATCAGGGCAGCGATTATTGATATCCCTATCATCATAGAAGCCCATTCATATACCGAGCCATACAGATTCCCGATGAAAATCCCGAAAGCCGCAATACCTCCTGCTATGGCCGTTAAGGTCAGTGCGCCCAGGAGCAACATTAGAAAAGTTTTTAAAAAGGACATTTGGCTCCTCCTTTGTGGAAGTTTGGAATACCCCTTCTCTATTTTTAGAGTATACTATCTATCTTCAAAATGTCAAGCCCTAAAATTTCCATAATCATCCCAGTCTATAACCACGCCAAAGCCCTGGCGCAATGTTTGCAATCCATAAAAAATCAAACAGGGGTGGGGGGTGGTCTGGAGGTGATTATCGTCAACGATGGCTCAACTGATATTACACATGAGCAATTGATTGAGATGGTCAAATGTCAAATGCCTGCCCCGTCGAATGACTCGGGGTCAAATGTCAAATGTTTATATCAATCAAACCTAGGTGCTCCGGTCGCTCGAAATAATGGCTTCAAAGCATCAAATGGCGCTTATGTCCTGTTCTGTGACGCGGATGTAGTGATGAAACCAGACATGCTAGAAAAAATGGCAAAGGTGTTGGATGAAAATCCAGACGTTTCGTATGTGTATTCGGCTTTTAAATTCGGCTGGAAGAAATTTAAATTATGGGAATTTGATGCCGAGAAATTAAAAGAAATGCCTTATATCCACACGACCTCTTTAATGCGTCGCGAGCATTTTCCTGGGTTTGACCCGGCCTTAAAAAGATTACAGGATTGGGATTTATGGTTGACTATGTTAGAGCAAGGCCATATCGGCAAGTGGATTCCGGAGGTGTTGTTTTCCGTAAAAACCGGTGGTAGTATGAGCAAATGGAGCCCGTCGCTCTTTACCAAGTTGAAAATTGGCGATAAAGCCAAAAAATATAACGAATCAATCACAGTGGTTAAATCCAAACACCATCTCACATAGAGGAGGATGCGCCATGAAAATTACGTGGAATGAAAGTTTAGCACGGGCAAGAAGAGGTTTTGCTTTCTCGTCGCTGGGGCTTTTGCTTTCGCTTCCCATGATCGGGCATGACAGTATGGATTCATGGGCGACCTTTTTCATCTGCTTATCGTTTGTGATATTGGTCGCTTCTGCGGTAATATGGACCGTGGCATCCTACCATACCAGACAGATAAGAGTTTTAACTTGGTGCATTAAGCGGCTGATCGTGTTCTTTATTGGGGCATTTATAACCGGGTTGGTGATTATTTATCGCCACATACCATCACCTGGTGAATACTCGGAATCGCCTGGCCCCGGGGCACTTGTTGCCATAGCTTCAGCCCTCGGACTGTTGGGGCTGTATATAGTTGTCGAAATTGATAAGTTACACAACCCTTCACGAGGAGTATGACTATTTAAAACTCGTTGTTAACAGTGATACCCGGTGCGAATCTGTTGCCGGGTATTTTTTTATTGAAAAAAACGCAAAAATAAGCTAGTGTCAAGCTATGAATATATCGATTATTATAGTTTCTTGGAATGTCCGCGATTTGCTCAAGAAGTGCCTGGAGTCTGTTTTGTTATACAGCCAAGGTGTGGATTATGAAATTATCGTGGTGGATAATGCTTCAACGGACGGCACAGTAGAAATGATGAGACAAGATTTTCCACAAGTGCGGTTGATTGCCAACCAAGAAAATAAAGGTTTCGCGGCCGCGAATAATCAGGGTATCAAAGAAGCTAAAGGCGAATATATTTTGTTATTAAATCCAGATACGGAATTTATTGAAAACAGTTTAGAAAAGATTGTGGCCAAGATGCAGTCTGACGAAAAAATTGGCGTGCTTGGTTGCAAATTGTTAAATCCCGATAAATCAATCCAGCCGTCAGTCCGCCGTTTTCCGACAGTCTGGTCGCAGTTGGTTATTTTATTTAAGTTGCATAAGATTTTTCCGTTTTTACTGGATAGTTATTCGATGAAAGATTTTTACACCACCCCCTACCCCCTCCTCAAAGAGGAGGGGACTCTTGTCGACCAGGTGATGGGTGCTTTCTTTTGTGTGAAAAAGGAATTATTTGCTAAAATAGGATTATTGGACGAAGGCTATTTTATTTGGTTTGAAGAGGTGGATTTTTGCCGGCGCGCCAAGCAGGCTGGCTACAAAGTAGTTTATTGGCCCGTCACATCTGTTGTTCATCACGGCGGGCAATCGTTTGCCCAGCAAATGACCCTGAAGAAGCAATTGTGGTTTTTTAAAAGCGCCTTAAGATACTTCAGAAAAAATGGCAAAGTCCAAAATCCAAATGTCAAATCAAGGTTAAATGACTAAATGTCAAATTTGAACTTTGGATTTTGACATTCATTTGGCATTTGAGCTTTGAAATTTGAAATTAATTTATGATTTTAATAAATAAAAATCTATTGAAATACACATTCGCCGGTATTCTTTTGGTTGAACTGTTATCTTTTTTCTCTTTCCAATATCCAATCATCGCGCCATATGTTTTTGCCGTAGTCGCGCTGGCTGCCCTAGTTGTCACTATAAAAAATCTGGAATGGGGGATTTGGATTGTTTTCGCGGAATTGGTGATTGGCTCATTTGGCAAGATTTTAGTTTTGCCGGTTGGTGATTGGCAGTTGCCGATCCGGATGGTGTTGTGGGCGATAGTGATGGCGGTGTGGCTGGTTCAGGCGATTAAGGCAAAGCGCATCGCTTTTTCCCATTCACAACTATTTAAACCCTATTTAATTTTGGCCGTGGTTTTGGGATGGGGGATTGTTTGGGGGATATGGCGCGGTAATGGTTTGTGGGCAATATTTTTTGATGTAAACAATTATTTGTATTTTGCCTTAGTGTTTCCGGTGTATGAAATTTTGACCCGTAGGGGCAAGGCATGCCTTGCCCAGATTGGAACGGTAATTGCATCGGCCATCGCTTGGTTGTCCATAAAGACGATTTTATTATTTTATATTTTCAGCCACGAATTGTTTGTTTTGCAGGATGTTTTATACGCCTGGTCGCGCAAAATGCAATTGGCGGAAATAACCAATATTGATCCTAATGCCATTATCTCACGCATCTTTATCCAGTCGCAGATTTGGATTTTGTTTGGACTGTTTGTTGCGCTGGGCTATGTATTTTGTCATTCTGGAGCGGAGCGGAGCGGAGCGATAGAATCCAGAAATGGATCCTATCGGCCTTCGGCCTCCAGGATGACATTAATATTATCCGTACTGCTTTCGTCCGCGTTGATTATGTCCTTCTCTCGCAGTTTCTGGCTGGCGGGCTTGGCGTCTTTAATAATTTTTTGCGGAGCACTACTGTTTATTTTACGTGAAAAGTTTAAGCGCGTATTGTTTTTTGGCGCCGCGAGCGCGGGCATAATTGGCTTAGCAATTTTATTAACCTTTGCCGTGGCCAAGTTTCCTTTTCCGCCGGGGATATCGAGTTCCGATTTTCTAAAGAACCGCGCTTCGCAGTTTAAAGAAGCCGCCGCCAATAGCCGCGTGGCGCAAATCCGGCCACTGCTCACGGCCATTGCCAAACATCCGGCCGTTGGTTCTGGTTTTGGCACAGCCGGCACTTATCAATCCCAAGATCCGCGGGTTTTAAAAAATCATCCTGATGGCTGGTATACCACTACGGCTTTTGAATTAGGCTGGCTGGAGATGTGGTTGAAGATTGGTTTGTTAGGGGTCGGCGCTTATTTGTATTTATTGTGTCAGATAGTCAAAGCTGGTTGGAAAAAATTCGGGTCATTCGGATATAATTCGGGTCATTCGGATCGTTATATAATTTTAGGTGGATTGTTTGGTTTGATGGCCGTGGTAGTTACTCATGGTTTGAGTCCTTACCTTAATCATCCGTTGGGGATTGGGGTGGTTGTGTTGGTTTCGGTCTTGGTTGACAATCGGTCTTAGTGGGTGTGTATTAGTTTGATTTTTAGAGGAGTTCTTTCCAATCACATATCAAGAGAGAGGTTGCGTATATGTATAAACCGACCTTTGCCCCTGTTGTCGTGCAGCAGGCAGAAAAGTGCCCCCTGTGTGGCAGAACCGACATCAGAGTCATCAGAGACTTTAAGGGCTCCAAGGAGGTGTATCTTGAGGATCACTTTCCGGCCGACGATTCAGAAGAGTTCTGCTCGGAGGAGCTTTGTCCGGGTAGTGGACACCAAGTTCAACCCTAGACAACCAAAGGAGGGTCGTTCATATGAAGTCTAATCAAGATGTGTGGCACATCAGCCAGCCCGTAACGGAGTATCTGATCAGCCGTGACTGGGTTCCTGTATCAATCAAGAAGTGGTGGTACAGCGAACCGCCCGCGGTCAACGACCTTCGTGTTGGCAGCACGTTGGGTGTGATTATAGTTGTCGTTGCGATAGCGGTGAGTTGGTAAAAACCCCACGAAGCGGGTTTATCCACCTTAACAAGAGACCATCCCAGTGCGGATGGCTCTTTTCTTTTTACTGTTTTTATGGTATGTATTATTTATATGCAATCATCATTTGTCCAGTTTAACACGCAAATTTGGAAGGAGGGAAATATGTATGTCGCTTATATCCCCCAACTTCGTCTGTCGTCCTGCGGATATACCATAGAAGAAGCGGATAAGAATATACGCGAGGTGATAGAAATATTTTTTAAAGAGACAGATCGCAAGGGAACTACCAAGGAGGTTTTGGAGGAAGCTGGATTTTTGTTTGACAACGGGTGGAGGGCACCGGAGATTCTAAAGTTGGAAAGAATCAGTTTGGCAATTTAAAATATGCCAAAAATAGAGCTGGTACTATTGATAATCCGCCAATAAGGCGGTTTTATGTTTATGTCTAAAGTGCAAATACAAATTGTCATCCGCCTTCGCTAGGGCTTCGGCGGACAGGCCTGGAATTCTTATGTCTAAAATACAGATACAAGTTGTCACCTGGAATAGTCGTTCTTATCTTGAGCGGTTGTTTCTTGGTATTAATAAACAAGAAGGCGCGGATTTTAATGTGGTTGTGATAGACAATGCTTCGACCGACGGAACAATCGCGGAAATCACCAATAACCAATCATCAATCATCAAGAAAATTACAATAATCAATAATCAAGAAAACAGAGGCTTCGCGGCGGCACATAATCAAGGGTTTGCGATTTGTGAAGCGCCTTATGTTTTAGTTTTAAATCCGGACACGGAATTACAGCCTGGCTATTTAGCTGAAGTTTTGCGGGTGATAGAGTCGGACAATAAGGTTGGAGCCGTGCAAGGTAAACTATATAGGCAATTGCCAGAAGGTAAAAAATATGGCATTATAGATAGTTGTGGGCTCAAAATGAAGGCTTGGGGGCAGATAGTGGATATTGGGCAAAACAGCGTGGATAAGGGCGATTTTGAGGCCCAGGCGGAGGTTTTTGGAGCCACAGGCGCGTGTGCTTTGTATCGTTTAGAGGCCTTAAAGCAGGTAGCGGATAAACACGGCATTTTTGATGAGAGATTTGGCAGTTATAAAGAAGATGTGGATTTAGCTTGGCGTTTGCAGCGCGCTGGCTGGAAAGCGGTTTTTGCGCCTCGTGCTGTTGCTTGGCATGGACGAGGAGTGGGGAAAGGGGACAAGCGCGGGTGGAGGATTAGATACTTATCTTTGCGGAATCATTTGTTAATGATATTGAAAAATGTCAAAGTCCAAAATCTAAATGTCAAATCAATGTCCAATGACTAAATGTCAAATTTGAACTTTGGATTTTGACATTCATTTGGCATTTGAGCTTTGACATTTGTAATTATATTTCATGGATCTCTCGGTCATAATACTAAATTACAATTCCAAAGATTATTTGCTCCCTTGCATCAAAGGGATTGTTGAGCATACCCAGAATTTAGACTACGAAATTATTGTGGCGGATAACGCTTCTACTGATAATAGCGTCGATTACATTGAGCGGAAATTATTGCCCAGTTTTAGCGAATTAAAATTAGTCAAAGCCAAAGCAAACGGCGGCTACGCGGCCGGGAATAATATCGGCATCAAGGCCAGTGCCGGGCGCTATGTGCTGGTGATGAATCCGGATATTGTGGTTTGGGAAAATTCTTTCAAGCAAATGGTGGATTTCATGGATAGCCACCAGAACGTTGGCATGGCCGGGCCGCGTTTATTATCGCCGGATGGCAGTTTGCAATATTTTGTTTATCACTGGCCCACGCCGCAGGTGCTGCTTTACCGCCGCACGCCGCTCTCCCGTTTTAAGTTTGCCCAAAAGGCGATTGATAAGTATTTAATGAAAGATTGGGATCATCGCGACGCCCGAGCTGTGGATTGGGTGCAAGGCTCATGCGTGATTGTCTCGCGCGCGGCGATTGCCAAAGTTGGCCTGATGGATGAGCGCTATTTTTTATACTCCGAGGATACGGATTGGTGCCGCCGTTTTTGGCAGGCCGGACTCGAGGTTTGGTATATGGCGGATATTGAATTAATCCATTATCATGAAAGAGCTTCCGCTAAAAATAATATTTGGCAATCAATTTTTAATAAAATGTCCTGGGTGCATATTTTCAGCTCAATAAAATATTTCCGCAAATGGGGGTTTACCCGCTAATCTATGGATATCGCTCCAATTATTCCACAACCGACTTGGCGTGAAAAATTAATTAAGCGCCTGCCGCAAAATCGCCATATTTTGGCGGCTGCGATTGTCGTGGCCACGCTTTTATTTTTATTCTACGTTTATCAGGCGGTTGACGCTTATCGCAACGCGCGGCAGATTATGGCTTTGGCGCCGTATTTGGAGGAACAAGTTTTTGCCCGAAATTGGGATGGCGTTAAGAGCGGTTTAAAGGGCGTCGCGGCTAATATCAATGAACTGGAAGGCAATATCAACCGCTTGTGGCCG
>CAYILY010000025.1:0-9869 GCA_964364395.1 uncultured Gammaproteobacteria bacterium
ATAATTATCAGCCAGCCGGATTTAGGCACACTGCTCGTGATTACCTGGATTGGCGTGGTTTTATATTTTGTCGGTGGCGCGCATGTTAAGCACTTGTTGGCTTTGGCGGGGAGCGGTTCGCTTTTGCTTTTATTAATGATTAAAATCGAGCCTTACCGCCTGGCGCGTTTGACGGCTTTTTTAGATCCCAGCCATGATCCGCAAGGCGTGGGCTACCATATTAACCAGGCCATGCTGGCCATTGGCTCGGGCGGCTGGCTGGGCGTGGGCTTGGGCCAGTCGCGCCAGAAATTTTTGTACTTGCCGGAAGTGACTGGCGACTCTATTTTCGCGGTCATTGCCGAGGAGCTAGGCTTTGTCATTTGCGCCTTAGTGATTACTTTATTTTTAGCATTTTTGTGGCGCGGCCTGAAAATCGCGCGCAATGCGCCGGACGAATATTCTAAAATGGTGGCCATTGGCATTACGGCCTGGATAGTGGGGCAAGCTTTTTTGAATATCGGAGCCATTACTTCGTTATTGCCCTTGACCGGCATTCCCTTGCCACTTATTTCTTATGGCGGCACGGCGCTGGTGACTACTTTAATGGGGTTGGGAATTTTATTAAATATATCGAAGTCAAGCCGCGTATGAAAATACTTTTCGCTGGTGGCGGAACCATGGGTTCGGTCAGCCCGCTATTAGCCATTTATGAACGCGCTAAAAAAGATCTCAAGCCTTGGAGTTATTTTTGGGTGGGCACAAAAAACGGGCCAGAACGCCAGGTGGTGGCGGATTTGGGTATTGATTATGAATGGCTCTTAACCGCTAAACTGCGCCGCTATTTTGATTTGCATATTTTGCTTGATCCGTTTTTATTTATTATTTCTTGGTTCCGCAGCTTGCTGATTATTGCCACCGTCAAGCCGGATATAATTGTTTCCACGGGCTCGTTTGTGGCTGTGCCGGTAATTTGGGCAGGGTGGCTGTGGCGCAAGAAAATTATTATCCACCAGCAGGATATTAGGCCGACTTTATCCAATAAGCTCACGGCCTGGTGTGCTGATAAAATTACTGTCAGTTTTGCCAAGTCTGTGGCCGATTACCCCAAAAAGAAAACCCTGCTTATCGGCAATCCGGTGCGGGCGCATATTGGCGCTGGCAATAAGGCCGAAGCTAGCAAACTGTGGAATTTGGACGAAAATTTCCCCACGCTTTTAATTATGGGCGGCTCCAGCGGTGCCGGCGCGTTTAATAATTGGGTGTGGGAAAATATTGCCAGTTTAATTAAAATCGCCAATGTATTGCATATCACCGGCCGCGGGCATATAAAAGATGATTTAAAACTAAGCCACTATACCCAAGTAGAATTTTTAGACAAAGATATGCCGCACGGTTTGGCGGCCGCGGATGTTGTCCTTTCCCGCGCTGGGATTTCCGCTTTGTCGGAGCTGGCTTTTCTGGGTAAGGCCGCGGCTGTGGTGGCGATGCCCAAAACCCACCAAGAAGATAATGCCAATTATTTCGCGGATCAGCACGCGGTGTGCTTATTCCGCCAAGACCAGATGGACGAGCATTTGGTGAATAAAATCGGGGAGCTGTTGACTTCCGCCTCGGAGCGGGCTAATTTGGGGGATAATATCAGCCAAATGATGCCCAAGCATGCGGATAAGCGGATGGTTGAAATAATTGAGGATTTGTCATCCCGCGCTTGACGCGGGATCCAGGGGAGGGTAAGTATGCGCACTTTTTACGTCTATATCATGGCTAGCCAAAGAAACGGGACAACATATATTGGTGTGACAAATAATTTAACAAGGCGCGTTTATCAACACAGGAATGGTTTAGTTGAAGGATTTACTAAAGAATACAAAGTTAATCGATTGGTTTATTTTGAAGAATACAGTGATATTAGAGAAGCCCTGCCTCGAGAAAAACAATTAAAGAGATGGAAAAGAAGTTGGAAGATTGAATTAGTAGAAAAAAATAACCCAACTTGGCGTGATTTATATAATGATTTATTAAGATAAATGTCATCCCGGGCTTGACCCGGGATCCAGAGTCCAGCGTGATTAACCCTGGATTCCTGCTTAAAGCAGGAATGACAAGAGTAATTTGATGATATGAAAGAAAAATCAGCTGGTTTTAGAATAAAAGATAGTTCAAATATTAAGATAATTAATAGTAAGGTGTCGGGGTATAATATTGGTCTTGATACTGACAATGTGCATAATCTAGAGACCGTTAATAGCAAATTTGACGGTAAATTTAGACAAAAGATTTGGAAGAAAATTTTAGTAGGAGTTGTTGTGGGTATTTTAGTTTTAATTATTCAAAAAATATTTTTTTAATCCTGGATTCCGGCTCAAGGCCGGAATGACAACTACTTATGAATTTTAAAGACTCTAAACATATCCATTTGATTGGTATTGGCGGCATAAATGTGTCCGCTATTGCCAAGTTGCTAAAAGCCTTTGATACGCAAGTCAGTGGTTCTGATGTGGCGACTTCGGATATTACCCGCGAGTTGGAAAAAGAAGGAATTAAAATATCCATTGGGCAAAAAGCCGAAAACATCACGGACGATATTAGTTTGGTGATTTTTTCTGATGCTATTCCCGAAGATAATGTGGAACGGCAAACCGCGGCCCAAAAAAATATCCGCGCCATTAGCGCTTTCCAGTTTTGGGGCGAATACAGCCAAGATAAAAAAGTGGTGGCCATCTCCGGCACCAATGGCAAAAGCACCACCACGGCCATGCTGGGTTTGATAATGGAACAAGCCGGGATGGATCCGACCGTGGTGGTGGGTACCAAAGTTTTGCAATGGAACAGCAACATCCGCATCGGCAAATCTGACTGGCTGGTGATTGAGGCGGATGAGTATCATGCCCACATGCTGGAATTAAACCCATTGGTGGCGGTACTGACCAATATCACGCCGGATCATTTGGATTATTATAAAGATCTGGATGACATTGTGGCGCATTTCCAAAAGTGGATTGATCGTGTGCCGTCAAGCGGGGGCATTGTAGTTAACGCCCAAGATGAAGCCAGCCAAAAATTAAAACTGCCTAATGCTTTAACTCGCAAATATAGTGTGCCCAGAGCTCCCCTCCTTGCTAAGGAGGGGATGGGGGAGGTAGGGATAAGATCTGCTGGCTTGACTGTCCGTTCTGGTCATGATTCTTGGGCTGGCTATGTAGCTTTTAATATTGTGGATGATAATGAAGATTGGGGTAAAGTGGAGATGCGCGTGCCGGGCTTGTTTAATACTTCTAATGCTTTGGCCGCGGCCGGGGCGGCGGATATTTTAGGCATTAAACATAAACATATTATTAAAGCTTTGGATAATTTCCGCGGCACTTGGCGCCGCTTTGAGTTGGTGGGGGAATATAACGGTGCTTTGGTGGTGTCGGACTACGCCCATCATCCGGACGGCATTAAAGCTACATTGGAAGCCGCCCGCGGTTGGTATCCATTTAAAAAGATTGTGGTTTTATTCCAACCCCACCAGCACAACCGGACTAGGAAGTTATTTGATGATTTTGTTAAATCTTTCGGCAAATGCGATGAATTAATTTTGGCCGAGATATATGATGTGGCTGGCCGGTCATCAGCAGAAGACAAAGCCGTGTCGTCTAAAGATTTAGCCGCGGCCATCCAGCAGATCCCCTCTCCCTCCCAGGGAGAGGGTAGGGTGAGGGTTGGATACGCGCCGGACTTGGAGAGCGCTGAAGTGATGGTAAAAGAAAAAGTCGGTAAAGGCGATGTTCTAATCGTTATGGGCGCTGGAGATGTGGATAAAGTAGCGCGGGATTTAGTTGGATAATATTAAGAAGTGCAGTATTTATCGCTTTATGATAAAGTAAAGTAGTAAGAAATATATGTTAGACAGTCTTATTTTAAATAAAAAATCAATTTCTAGTATTTATAAAACTCTATCGGAGTTTCATGGTAAATATTTAAAGCCGTTTGGTGTAAAATTGCCAAAACTTTATGACACCCAAGGCAAATTCACAAAAGATGCGTTGGTTTTAGTGTATCTGGCCTATGATTATCCAAAAACCAGAAAGGTCAGCAAAGAAGAATTGACCAAATTTGTCAGAAGCTATTACCCTAATACCAATGATGTCCAGCAAGCCAGGCATTTGGGCGCGCAAGCTGGCTGGTGGATTGTGGCGGGTGGTCGGGATAATATTGTATTAAAAATAGAAAGAGGGTCATACCAGCTTTATACTTTAGAACAGCCGTACCCGGGATTTACCAGAGGACACAGGGTGGCGGAAACTGGAGATTGGAAAAAAATTAAGGCAAAGTATAATTTTCGTTGTGCCACTTGCGGATCGCAGGAAAATCAGCCGCATTTGCATTGGCCAGCGACTAAAACAATTTTGCAAAAATCCCATATGGATCCCAATAAGCCGCTAGTAAGCGGCAATATAATTCCGCAATGCCAGAAGTGCAACCGCGGGGACAGGAATCGCTGGGTTTATGACGATAAGGGGAGGGTTGTAAAATTAGCTAATGCGCAAGTTATAAAAAGCTGTAATAAGGAAGTTAGAAAAATCGTTTATCGAATTTTATTTGAGGAGTTTAAAGGCAAAAAACCAGCGGCAAATTAGAAGAGTATGAAAAATAAAAAGTTTATAAATAAAATTATTTGTGGAGATACCCTTGATTTATTGCCTCAATTGGAGTCTGATTCGATTGATGTTGTTTTAACTGATCCGCCATATTTTTTGGATAAATTGGACAACAACTGGAATCAGGAAAAAGTGGCCAGCCAAGATAATCAGCAAGTGATAAAATCACTGCCAGCGGGCATGAAGTTTGACAGGGAGCAGGGTAAAAGATTTTATAATTGGTATTTGGATATTTCCAAAGAAATATTCAGGGTTTTAAAGCCCGGTGGTTTTTTCTTTTCCTTTTCCAGCCCGCGCCTTTATCATCGCATGGCTTCGGCCATAGATGATGCCGGTTTTGAGATTCGAGATGCTTTTATGTGGCTATATACCCAGAACCAAGCTAAGGCCATGAGTATTGATCATTTTATAGCCAAGATGAGTATTGATGAAGCTACAAAAAAGAAAATCAAAAATAAGTTAAACGGCTGGAAAACTCCACAAATCAAATCATGTTTTGAACCGATCGCCATGGCGCAAAAACCGACAGACGGGACGTATTTAACGAATATGCTGGAGCATAAAGTTGGTTTACTTAATACCTCCGTTAAAATTGGCAATAACATGTATCCTGCCAACGTCTTTACGGTAGACAGTATAAACGAATTAATCGATAAGACATTTCTTTTACCAAAACCGACTAAGAAAGAAAAGGGAGATTTTAATGACCATAAAACAGTTAAGCCGCTGGCGATTTGTGAATATTTAATTAAATTATCGGCGTTTTCGGAAGACGCTGTTATTCTTGACCCCTTTGTTGGCAGTGGCACAACGGCTGTGGCCGCCAAGAAATTAGGAAAAAATTATATTGGTTTGGACGCTAACGAGAAGTATGTAAAAATATCAGAAAGAAGGCTAGAAGAGTTAGAAAAGACAACAGACCTTTTTAATCCAGTAGTATTAAACGTCCCAGAAGTTGTTGATTTGCGGACACAATTACGGTTTGCATAATTTATTATTTGTGGATATCTACAAGTATATACAAGTAGAAGCATATTTGATATTCAGCAATATTTTTTAATTTTTGTCAATATTTAGGCTTTTACCCACCTAAACTGTTGACATTAGCCCAAAACTCTACTAAACTGTTTCTATTGAATATATCAATAAATTACAAGAAAAGTTGTAGTTTATTTTAAGAGAGAAATCTCTTAAATAATTTATTTTGCCAAAAATACTCCATGGCTAAGGCTAAGCTGCCAGTCCAACCAGATAACCGAAAAAAGGGGATTGATTCACCGGACGGATTTAATATCAACCGTAAAGGTTTTATCGAAATGGATGGCGAAATATTGGAACTCTTGCCGGCCGCCACATTTAAGGTTAAACTCTCGAACGGCCATGAAATCCTCGCGCACTTATCCGGCCGCATGCGCATGAACAAAATCCGGTTGTTACCATATGATAAGGTTAAAATAGAGATGAGCACATACGATCTTACAAAGGGGAGAATAACATACAGGTATTAGCGATACGAAAGTCATACGAAAGCATACGAAAAACACTAAAAAGCTTTCAAAACCAATTCGTATCTTTCGCATGATTTCGTATTAATTTAGT
Organism: uncultured Gammaproteobacteria bacterium; assembly: GCA_964364395.1. GTDB lineage: Bacteria > Patescibacteriota > Patescibacteriia > UBA2169 > UBA2169 > CAYILY01. Next base: position 6,225 of record CAYILY010000025.1, read on the forward strand.
ATCGCATTTATTTATGAAAGTCAGAGCATCTGTAAAACCTATCTGCCGGGATTGCAAAGTTGTCCGCCGCGAGGGCCGGTTAGTGGTGCGCTGCAAAACTCCTAAGCATAAGCAAAGACAAGGTTAAATATTATGGCCATTAGAATCGCCGGTGTAAACTTACCAGAGAATAAAAGAATAGTGATCTCACTAACCTATTTAAAAGGCATCGGTTTAACCTTATCGAACAAGGTTTTAAAGGAATGCAAAATTGATTTAGACAAGCGCGCCAAGGAATTGACCGAAGAAGAAGTCGGCCGCATCCGCGCTAATATCGAAGCCGCTGGCTATGAGCTAGAAGGCGATTTGCAGCGCAAGGTTTTGGGCAATATCAAGCGCTTAAAAGAAATTGGTTCTTGGCGCGGTTTGCGCCATATCAAACGTTTGCCGGCCCGCGGCCAGCGCACTAAGACTAATTCCCGCACCGTCCGCGGCAATGTGAGAAAGACAGCAACCTCTGGTAAAAAGATATCAGCACAGAAAACATAGAAGTTTAATAGTTTAATAGTTGATTAGTTAAGAAACAATCCTATTAAACTATTAAACCAATAAACTATTAAACTCTATATGGTAGAAGCTGTAAAAAAAGAATCAAAGAAACCCGCTCCGCGCAAGAAAGGCAAGAAAAAAGTTTCCCTCAAAAAGGGCGTGGCTTATATTAATGCCACTTATAACAACACCATCATTTCCATCGCGGACGCGCAGGGCAATGTTTTAGCCGCAGCTTCGGCCGGCAAGGTAGGCTTTAAGGGCCCAAAGAAATCCACGCCTTACGCCGCCGGCGTGGTGGTGCGCGATTTGGCGGAGTTTGTAAAAAATTCCGGTTTGATGCAAATTGACGTGGTTATCAAGGGCGTGGGCATGGGCCGCGAAAGCGCCATCCGCGCTTTATCAGGCTTGGGTTTACAAGTTTTATCCATTAAAGACCGCACGCCGGTTCCGCATAACGGCCCGCGCGCCAGACGCCCGCGCCGCGTATAAAAACATATGGCCAGAGATTTAGCCCCAAAATATAAACGCTCCCGCCGCGAAGGAGTAGAGCTCCATCCGGATTTAGACCGCGCCGGCACCGCCAAATCGCCATTAACCCGCCGCCGGTATTTTCCGGGAGTGCACGGGCCTAAAGGCGGCTGGAACAAGCAATCAAGCTATGGCATCCAGCTCCGCGAAAAGCAAAAAGCCAAGCGCATTTACGGAATTTTAGAACGGCAGTTCAGCAATTATTACGGCAAAGCCATCCGCAAAGAAGGCGATACCGGCGAAGTGATGTTAAGCATGCTGGAAAAGCGCTTAGATAATGTGGTCTATCGCTTGGGCCTGGCCAAAACCCGCCCGGCCGCCCGCCAGTTAGTCGGCCATGGCCATATTCAGGTCAATGGCAAAAAATTAACCATCCCTTCAGCCCAGGTGGAAGTTGGCGACGAAGTTGTTTTAAAAGCCAAAACCGCCTCTAAGCCCATTTTTGCCGAAAAATTGAAAGCTAACGACAAAGCCAACGCCGGCTGGCTGACGCGCGCCGGCAGCAAAGGCAAAATGGTGGCTGAGCCGGAATTAACCGACGCCAAGCAGTCCGTGGATACCCGTTTAATTATTGAATTTTATTCAAGATAAAAATTTTTATGGAAAATATTTCACTACCCAGCAATATCAATGTCGCGCTCAATAGCGAAAACGCTAATCTCGGCGTTGTTACCATTGAACCGCTCTATCCGGGTTATGGCCAGACCATGGCCAATGCTTTGCGCCGCGTGCTTTTGTCCTCGCTCCCGGGCGCCGCGATTTTTGCTTTTAAAATCAAGGGCGTGAAACATGAGTTTTCCACTATTCCTTATGTTAAAGAAGACGTGGTGGATATTTCTTTAAATTTGAAGCGCCTTAATTTGAAATCCCACAGCCAGGAAGTAGTGAAGATCGAGATAGAAGCCAAGGGTGAAAAGGTGATAACTGGCAAGGATATCAAGCCTAACAGCGACATTGAAATTACCAATCCGGATTTTCCGATTTTAACTTTAACCGACAAAGCCGCTGCCATTGAAATGACTTTATGGGTTAAGCCGGGCCGCGGTTATGAAACCGTGGAGAGCCGCCCGGAAGAAGAGCTGGAAGTTAATGCCATTGCCATTGACGCTATTTACACCCCGGTGCGCCAAGTTGGCTACCAGGTGGATAATGTGCGCGTCGGCGGCCGCACGGATTACGATAAAATCACCATGCAGGTGGAAACCAACGGCACCATTGCCGTGGCCGAAGCTGTGCAGGAGAGCGCGAAAATTTTATCCGATCACTTTGCTTTAATTGCCGGCAATAAAAGCCCGGTTGCCGAGCCAGCCGCGGACGAAGAAGCTGAATAATTATGCGACACCAGAATAAAAAATTATTTTTAGGGCGCCAGCTGGGCCACCGCAAAATGTTAATGCGGAATATGGCTACCAGTTTGTTTTTATACGAAAAAATGGATACCACGCTGGCTAAGGCCAAAGTGCTGCGCTCTTATGCCGAGCGCTTGATTACTTCCGCCAAGGTTGACACTTTGGCCGCCCGCCGCGCCGCTTTGGCAAAATTGACGGATAAAAAAGCCGTGTCCAAGCTGTTCGAGGTGATTGGCCCGAAATTCAAGAATCGCGCCGGCGGCTATACCCGCATCCGCCGCGTCTCCGCCCGCCGCGTGGGCGATGCCGGCGAGCACGCGATTATTTCTTTAGTTGATTAATATTTTATGGCAAATCGCAATAAACAAGTAATTGACGCAAAAAATATGGCTCTCGGCCGTTTGGCTTCGCAGGCCGCGGTGTTTTTAATGGGCAAGCACAAGCCGAGTTTCGAGCGCCGCGTGGATAATGGCGACTGGGTGGAAGTGGTTAATTACAGCCAAGTTAAATTTACGGGCAACAAAATGCGCGACAAGCTTTATTACAACGAAACCAAGCGCCCAGGCGGCTTGAAATCCGAGAATTTGGCCTCGCTCTGGAAGCGCCGGCCGCACGAGGTGTTGCGCAAAGCCATTTGGAACATGCTGCCCAAGAACACTTTGCGCAAGCAGATGATTAAACGTTTAAAAATCGCGCCGGAAGCTAAATAATTTTTTATGGTTAAAGAAAAACCACAACCGACTAAAGAAGAAAACATTTTTGCCAACCGCAAGTATATCCGCGCCGTGGGCCGCCGCAAATCTTCGACCGCGCAGGTAAAGATTTTCGGCAATGGCAAAGGAACGGTTTTAATTAACCGTTTGCCGCTCAAAAAATATTTTGGTCATTTTGAATTAGAAGCAGTAGCCGTGGCCCCCCTGGAAGCTGTGGGTAAAGCTAAGGATTGGGATGTAGCTGTCACTGTTAAAGGCGGCGGCAAGCGCGGCCAAGCCGGCGCCATGCGTTTAGGGATTGCCCGCGCTTTGGTGCTCTCCGATGAAAAACTCAAGCCGACTTTGCGCAAACTGGGCTATATGACGGTTGATGCCCGCGTCAAAGAAAGAAAGAAACCGGGTTTGAAGGGCGCGCGCCGGGCACCGCAGTGGGCGAAACGGTAGTTTAGATAGGCTACAAATTATACGAAGAGATGGTTACAAAACCCTTAATTTGGGTTAAAATATGGGCATAAGCATTAATT
>CAYILY010000026.1:0-4360 GCA_964364395.1 uncultured Gammaproteobacteria bacterium
TTAATTTGTTCTATCTTTTTTAAAATAATCTCTTTAGGCATAAAGGGATTTCATTAATGATTGCTCGCGTAACCGCCGAAATTTGGCTGTATTCAGATATCGCTTCCAGGCTAATACCCTAAAACGCAACCAATCATCGGCGCTGCCGCGCAAAAGTTTGCCATGAGTGGAAATTTGCTGCTGCAATAAAGGCGAAGCGGTCTGGATGTCCACAATATCAATCGTGTCCTCGGAAACCAAAAGCTCCTTTGCCACATCTTGGCTAAGAGAAACCTTATCAGCCAAAGTTAAAGGCTCATCCGACAAAACCGCCACATCAACGTCTGAACCTGGGCGGGTGTGGCCGGTGGCTTGGGAACCGAAAAGTATAACTAGTTTTGGCGCTGCCATAACGGTTTTATCATAACAAATTTTGAGCAAAAATAAAAGGCTCGCCATCTTACAACACGGTTTCGTGCTATAAGACGCGAGCCTTCCTGAAGGTGCAACTTAGTTCCGATGGACGGCCACAATCTCGATAGCCGCCCGTCGCAAGGGATCGGCATGGGCGCCAAAGGCGAGCAGAGCGGCGAGGTCATCACTCGCAAACTCATTCCATTTGCCCGTGAACGTTATGGTGCGCCCGTCGCCTTGAACCTTGGCGAACAAGTGGGCGGCCACTACTGTTGCCCACTGGTCGGACGACGTGTTATTCCAACCAGTGACGCCATGCATCACTAGCTCCATCCCCGGCCGGTGTGGGCGCGGAAGGCGAATCGCAATCTTGTACTCCCCCTTCTCGCGGTCGACTGAAGTGCTGACCGGAGCGTGAGGATTAACACCATCGTCATAGAAGACATAGGTGTCGACGGCCCATTCGGCAAGTCCGCCGGCCTTGTTCTTGGTGACGACCAGTTTTTCGGCCGGAACCAAATCATCAATAGCCTGGGACTTGATTTCGGCCCAGCTGGCGGACTCGGTGTCTGCGAAAATGGGATTGACCTCCGGGAAACCGATGAACAGCATCGCGATCGCGATTGAAATGAAAATCCTTGTGGTCATTTCTGTCCTCCTCTTGGTTGTGTGTTGCTACTTACTGTGCGTTTGCGGATCAGCACCGGGGACCGCAATGCCGACTGCCGAGGTTACGCCGAACGCGGTACCAGGCAACAGACGGGCAGTCAGTTCCCATTTGCCGCCATTTAGGGCCACAGTCTCGGGCGTGACCACGGTGTCGTCCCGCAGTTCGAAGACCGTTTCTGTGCCCCTGGCAAACACCAGGTCATTATTAAAGATGGTCCCGATATTGCCGGCTTCGGGAAAGAACTGCATGATATACTCCGTGGACGACACCCGAGCGCCGTTTACATACCAGTGGAAGTTCTGCTGGAGGAAACTCTGACCCGAGGAGATATTGACCCAGAAACTCGGGCGGGCCATGTCCTCGGCCGCGGATGCCGTCTGACTGAACCGGCACAGCACTACCTGGGACGAAGAACCGGGAGTTAGCGCATAGGAAGAGAGCGGCTTGAGCATGGTCTCGAGCGACCCGTGCTCGGCGATGAAAACGCGCTGCAAGCCTTTGAGCGGGCGAGTCGTAACCACCCGGCCAGTCCGAACTCCGATGCCTTGGATCGGTAAAAACGACACAACGCCATCGTTGTCGGTATTCACGGCTATCAAATTAATGAGACGACCAACATCAGAAGCAATATCCGCATATACATCGACAACTACGCCTTTATTACTCACTTCCATGGGCGTGGTCAGATGAAACTCAAATGGACCATCACCTATCAGTGTGCCGATGGTCTGACCGAGCTGGGTCCGGTTGTAATCATACAACCGGAGATTTCTAAATACCGCGCCAAGAACCTCTTTAGGCAGGATATCGTTCATCAAGGCCAAAGATTCGACCCCATATTTCTCGCTACCGTTTTCGGCTACCAAAACGACAGAGGCTAACCGCACTGCAGTTGCGCCCTCAACGCCAGTGGGTACCCCGGGCGTGGCATCAGCCATGGCCGTATTGCGGATGAGCTTGATACCCCCGCACTTCTCGCACGAACCGCCAGCCTTATTCTTGCCGACGACCAGCTTGGCCGCCAATTCGGCATCCTCTTCAATCACCGGCATTTCCGGCGCATTGAGGATGCCTTTGTTTCCGCAGGCCGCCAAAGCAGCCGCGATGACCAACAAAAACGCACAAATGCGCGTCATCTCTTTCCCCTCCTTTGGGGGTACGAATTAATCCGCCGATTCGGCGGAGGTTTTTGTGAAAAATCGATGTTTATATTCAATCCTTTATTATATCATATATACACAAAAAAATCAAGCCCATAAGCCTGATTTTCACTAAAAAACGAATAAAATCGCTATTTTTCTACTCTGCCAGCAATTTTTCCGTTATTTTCTTATATTCCTCCACACTCGACTGGCCAAAGGCATCTACACCCATTAATTTTGCCAAACACATCACTTCCACCAGCTTAAACTGCAAAAAACGACCAAATTCCTTCTCGGTCGGGGCTTCAAAGTGGAACTCAACATAGGGCAGATCGTGCTTTTTATAGGCTTGCTTCACGCCCTCCACAATGGCGCCCATAATATCGGTTAAAGTCTTTTTGGTAATATCTGGCGCTAAGGCGTCAAAGCCTGGTTCAAACTCTTCGACCCTAACATGTTCGCCGCGGTCAATGGTGACAAACGAAGTAAATTTGTCTTTGGGCCCGGAAATATACAGCTGGAACATGGAATGCAAATCAGCCGAGCCAATAGAAACCAAAGGCGTAATGCCTTGGCCACTTTTGCCTAATGATTCCCCCACCAGCTGGCGGTGCCATTTGCCTAAGTCTTCTAAATCTTTATCAAACAAAAATAGATCGTGCATTATTTTGCCGGCCTTGTAGTTGGCGTAAATCACGGCCGCGCTCTCGGCCGCCAGTTTATAATCCACATCTTTGCCGCCAGCCTGCAAACTGGAAATATCCACTCCCGCCATAGCCAAAGGGAATAATCCCACCGCGGACATGACGCTAAAGCGGCCGCCCACATTCTTGGGGTTTGGCAAGCAATCAATCCCCTGCTCTTTGGCCCAGGCTGTTAATTTAGACTCTGGCTCGCTGGTAATGACTACTTGGTTTTTCCAGTCCGGGGAGACTTCTTGCAATACTTTAAGTAATACCCGGGCATTGGCCAGTGTTTCCAAAGTCGTGCCGGATTTACTGATAATATTTAAAATAACCTGCCTACCCTCGGCCGCCACGCGGCGGATGGTTTCGATGGCTTGAATCAGCTGGTGGTTATCCACGGTATCATAAAACGATAGATTAATGCCCGGCGAGCGCAACGCGTGATAAATCGCGCAACTACCAAGGCTTGATCCGCCAATACCAACCACCATGACCTCGTGCAAATGCGGAGTTTTCTTTTTCTGGACTAATTCGTTTATCTGGTTTAGTAATTCATTATCATTAACCAAAGCCAAACACGCTTCGGGGGTGCTGTAGGCAGTATCTTTGGCGGCGACAGTTAATTGGTCGAGATAAGGCGAAAGAGTTTTAGCCGACTTATTTATTTCTGACTCTTTTATACCGCTGGTTTCTTTGTAGGAAAATTGCATAGAATTGAACAATAATAATCAAAGTTGCCTCGACGCCAGGGAGAGGCCCCTTATCTGTCTTAGTCTAGTTGTTTAAGGGTTCCCTCCCTGGCGTCGGGAAAACAAACTAGTTTGATTCTTTATCATCTTATCACAAAAAAGCGCCTCATTAAAGTGAGACGCCTTTTTTGAGTAATAACGTAATCTACGCCAATCTTATAAAACCGCTTCCTTGGCAGCCTTGGCCACGCGGAACTTTACCACGGTTTTGGCCGGGATTTGGATGCTCTCGCCCGTAGCCGGATTGCGGCCCATGCGCGCTTGGCGGTGGACTTTGACCAATTTGCCAATGCCCGGAACCACGAACTCGCCGGCAGACTTAACTTGGCCGTAAGCCATGGTGGTCACGGCTTCGAGCACAGTGGCCACGTCTTTTTTGCTGACCCCGGTCTTGTCAGCCAAAGCAGCTAAAATTTGGGACTTTGTCATCTTTGCCATATAGTTTTCAGCTTAATTGTTTATAAGTTTATAAAAAACGATAACACTTTGACTGTCATTCCGGCCTTGAGCCGGAATCCATCTTTCTTTACTTCTGGATCCCGCATCAAGTGCGGGATGACAGCTAATATACCTAATAAAAGTAGCAGATTTGGAAAAATATGTAAATTTCCTAGAAAACTTGCCTGTGGATTACTTTTTCCTTAGGATTTCTTAAGGATAATATAACTATCACATTTATCCTCGATTTGAAAGCCTTTTTTGGCTAACTCTAGCCGTAAA
>CAYILY010000026.1:4460-9590 GCA_964364395.1 uncultured Gammaproteobacteria bacterium
CCTTTATCTTTTAAAATTTGCAAAGTTATAAAATTACCATCGGACTTGGCCATTTTAGCTTTGTCGATCAGCAAAAATTCCCCGTGCAACCAATATTTAGCCAAAGGTTTATCAAAAGCCGCTTCGGACTGGGCGATTTCGTTGGTGTGGTGCGTGCCAATCAAATCAATGCCGCCGGTATGGATATCAAACGGCTGGCCCAGATGCTTGGTGGAAATAGCGGAGCATTCAATATGCCAGCCCGGAAACCCGACTCCCCAGGGCGATGGCCAATGCATAATATGGTTAGCGTGGTGGCCGACTAACTTGAACCACAGCGCAAAATCAGCCGCGTTTCTTTTAGCTTTATCTTCCACCACTTCAGCCCGGGCCGCGGTCAGCTTGTCTTTTAATGATTGGCCCGACAAAGCCCCGTAATTTTTGAATTTAGACACAGCAAAATACACGGCTTGCTCGGTGGCATAAGCATAGCCTTTGGCCATTAGCTTTTTGATGATATTGATCTGGTCTTTAATGGTTTTGGTAGCTGAAACAATTTTACTTGGCTTTTTGTTATTTAAATCTTCAACATCAGACAAAAACGCTTTAGTATAAAAAGCCGCTACCTCCCACGGTGTCTTTTTTTCTTTGGCTGCCTCTTTTTCCATTTTATCCTCGCCCGAGTCCGCGTCGCCGGTTAAATGCCCAACATCCGTGATATTCATCACCCGCTTAACTTTATAGCCATTATATTCCAAAGTGCGCTGCAGAACATCAGCAAAAATATAGGTGCGCAAATTGCCAATATGGGCGTAATTATAAACTGTGGGGCCGCAGGAATAAAAAGACACGCTCCCCTTTTTCAGGGGCTTAAATTCTTGTTTTGTTCTAGTTAGGGTATTAAACAACTTCATAAATACAAACTAGACTGTCATCCCGCACTTGATGCGGGATCCATACTCTTTTTTAAACCCTGGATTCCGGCTCAAGGCCGGAATGACAAAGCCAAAAACCTGCTCTAAAAATAGTAGCAGGTTTTTGCCTTTTTTTACAGTTTTAGAATCTATAACTGGCTATCCAGGCTTTCGCTGGGGCTGCCATCGTCAGCCACGGCCGCGGTTCCGCAATATTTGCGATTTTTCGCGTATTGCGCCCAGGCCGCTTTGCGTGCCGCGCGCCAATCCTTAGCCAGTTTATTAACCGTTTGCTTATAAGTTGTCCAGGTCGCCTTTAGGGTATTTTTGCGATCCGCTGAAGCAATATCCGTGCTCCAAGCATTTTTTTGCGCTTCCCCGCGCGCGTTTAAAGCGCTAACTGCTCCTTGGTTTTTGGCATCAAAAGCCTTGCGCAAAGATTCCTCCCTCACCCCCAGCGCGGCTTTCATGCAATCAGCGTTTGAAGTACCAACAGTCACTGGCGCTGTCACTAATCCCCCAGTGGATGTGGCTACCCTCTCGCGGGTGGTGGTGGCTGGCAAAACATCGCCGTTCTCGGCCGATCCGTCAAGGCTAATCACATTGGCTGAGGATAAAACCGCCATTCCGCCAATAGCTAATGCCCCCAAAATACTGGCTAAAGCATAACTTTGTTTTATTTTTTTCATAAAAATCTAACTATTTTTATATTTATTAATATAACAATTTTCATTATACCACAAAATTAAGGCTTTAAACCAAAGCCTAATTACTCCGCCTGTTGATAAATCAGTTAGCCTGTCTTGGCCTTTAAAGCTTCTTGCTTAGCTTTGTAGCGCGCCTGTTCGGGATTCAGCACAATTTTCCGGATACGGATATTTTCCGGTGTCACTTCCACCAGCTCATCATCAGAAATATATTGGAGTGAGGCTTCTAAATCCATTAACTTAGGCACATCAAAATGCTCGCGCACGCCTTCGCCCTTGCTTCTCATATTGGAAAGCTCTTTGGCTTTGCAGGCATTCACCGTTAAATCCCCTTCGCGCGAATGCTGGCCAATCACCTGGCCTTTATAGACTTCCACTCCCGGACCCAAAAATAGAGTGCCGCGGTTTTGGGTATTGGTTAAGCCATATAAATTGGTTTTACCGGCCTCGGTGGTGACAAGCGAACCTTGCTCCCGCTCGCGCCAGTTGGTGGCATCCGGGCGGTATTCATAAAAAATACTGTGCATAATCCCCAAGCCGCGCGTGTCGGTTAAAAACTCGCTGCGATAGCCGAACAAACCGCGGGTGGGAATTACAAATTCCATAAACACCACTGCGTTTTCGGTTTTCATATCCTGCATAATGCCATTGCGCTTGCCGAGTTTCTCGATGACTATACCAGAATGGGCTTCCGGCACTTCCACTTCCAGCCATTCATATGGCACCAAAGTTTTGCCGCCTTCTACTTTAGTAATTACCTGCGGCCGGCCGACTTGGAATTCATAGCCTTCGCGGCGCATCCGTTCAATTAAAATCGCCAGATGTAGTTCGCCCCGGCCGGAAACCACCCAATCACTGTCATCAGTATCATCCACGCGTAAAGCCATATCGGTCTGCAATTCTTTGTGCAAACGCTCGCGCACCTGGCGCGAAGTCGAGAACTTGCCTTCTTTGCCGGCGAACGGCGAATTATTCACCATGAATAGCATTTTCACGGTCGGCTGATCCACGCTCAAAACCGGCAAAGCCACAGGGTTATCTTTGTCCGCGATAGTTTCGCCAATGGTAATATCTTCAATGCCGGCAATGGCCACAATATCCCCGGCCTGGGCCTCGGGTGTTTCCAAACGCTCTAAACCTGTGAAAGTCATGAGCGAGGTAAGCCGCGATTTAGCGGGAATGCCATCGCGGTTAATATGCACCACTTCCTGGCCCGACACCATGCGGCCATTATAAATGCGGCCCACCGCGATTTTGCCTTTAAAGCTGTCGGCCGCGAGTGTAGTCACCAGCATTTGCAAAGGTTGATTCGCATCGCCACTTGGCGCCGGAATCTCTTTAAAAATAGTTTCAAAAATTGGGGTAATGTCTTCCATCTTGCTCAAATCAGCCTCAAGCCCGGCTTTGCCGAGTTTGGCGGCCGAATAAACAATCGGAAAATCTAAAGCCCGGTCATCCGCCCCTAATTCCACAAATAAATCAAAGGTTTTATTAACGGCCACGGCTGGGTTGGCGCCGTCTTTATCAATCTTGTTGATGACCACAATAATCTTGTGCTTAAAAGCCAAAGCTTTTTTTAACACAAAACGCGTCTGCGGCATGGGCCCTTCCTTGGCATCCACCAGCAAAAGACAGCCATCGGCCATGGATAAAACCCGCTCCACTTCCCCGCCAAAGTCCGCGTGGCCCGGGGTGTCGATGATATTGATCTTAGTATCTTTGTAGACTACCGAAGCGTTTTTGGAAAAAATCGTAATACCGCGCTCCTTTTCCAAGTCATTAGAATCCATAATCAAATCCCCGGCCGCCTCGGCCTTGGATAATTTGGTATGCGCTTGCCGCAACAAAGCATCCACTAAAGTGGTTTTACCATGATCGACGTGGGCTATGATGGCAATGTTACGAAGATTCATAATTTAGAGCGCCCGCCCTCCCCTTACTACGGGGAGGGTCGGGGTGGGGTCTGGAGGGACATAATAAAAACCGCTGCCTGCGGTTACTGATATAACGAGATAATAACGGAAAAAATGGGAATTGTCAAGGAAAAATACTATTTATTTTTATTTTTCTTCCTTAGTTGTGCCTCTAAAGCACGTCTTTGATGGCGATTACCAGCTGTCTCAAACAAATTTTTCTGATCAGAAATAGGAACAAAATCTATCACTTCGGATGATGGCAACTTAAAAGACATTGTGGTTTTTCCGTTAGAATTTGTTACGGCAAAATCTCCTTGTCCGATTATATCCATGCCTATCAACATATTAGGATTGCCTCCCTGATCTTCCGAACCGCTAGATAAGACACCTTCTGTTACCTGCACAGCACCTATCATTACATTATTAGGCAATCTTATATTGACCATATATACATTAGAAAGAGATTTGCCTCCAGCGTGGTTAACTTCGACCACCTTTATTGGCTTCAATCCCAGTTCATCTACTACTCGTTTTGTTATGACGCAGTTCGTGGCACCTGTGTCCCAAATAGCAAAATAGTCTTTAAGCGAAATGTTTTCATTTGATTTTACTTTCTCAATGAATTCCTCTTTAGAAAAAGGAAGGCCAATCTGGGCCTTCGTTATCAACACGCGTGCTCTACTATTGTATCTTACTGTAAAAGCATTATGCTTTGGCATAGCGTGAATAATAAGTTTGTGTATAACTTTCTTGCCCAGGTAAACATTTTTGTATAATAAAGGTACCCAACTCAAATTTCTTTTGGGCTTCATTATAAGCTTCTATCTCAGAATCATAAACTCCAACAACCTGTTTGTCTTTAATCACTAAAACCTTACCCTCAAACTTTTTGAGTAATTCAGATTGATTTTCTTTAAAGTATTGGAGTTCGTCTTGTAATGACATAATATTGTCTTTTAATCATAGGTAACTAGGAACTGATTATATTATACCAATAAACACAGTAAGTCAACAAGCACTCGCCAAATCCCCCAACCCCATTTATGGGGTTTTTGTCTTAAAGCCAGCCCGGAGATTTATCTCCGGGCTGGAGAATACAAACGATATTACAATCTTACTCTCACCTGTCTATCCTCCGCAACCCACCTCTTCAACGGGCGGAGTTGCGGGTATTAAAGAAATGTGCTAATTTTTTATATCCAAAAATACAAGTAAAATCCGGCCCCTGTTTTTTATGCACAAAAAAACGCATACAAGTAACTCCTGTTTCTTGTATGCGTGTGGTACGATGGCGCGTTTTATTATTGCGCCAAATGCTTGGCCGCTAAAATCCCTTTTATGCGGCTTTCGAATTCTTGCAACGGTTCGCTTACCTGGTGCTTGAAGCCGTCGCCAATGCCGCGGCAGTGCTCGCGGGCGGTCTGGAGCAAAATATCAGCCATGCGCGGCAGAGCCAGCGCGCCCTGCTGCACTGTCCGCAACCTCCGGCCGACCTGATTCATCAGTCCCGAGGCATAACCTTCGGCGCGGGCAAAAGCTTGGCGCGCACCGCTGGCCAGCTTTTCAACCTCGACGCTGCCGTATTCGCAGACTCGGCCGAGGTCGTTGCGCAGC
>CAYILY010000027.1:0-9309 GCA_964364395.1 uncultured Gammaproteobacteria bacterium
GTGGCCACGATCAAGAAGATTCCAGCCAACAGCCTGCAAGAGATGGGTTTTTCCTAAGCCCACGCCGCCATACAAAAACAAGGGATTATATTTAACCCCCGGCTCTTTAGCCACGCGCACCGAAGCCGCGTAAGCCAGCTCATTACCCTTGCCCACCACATAAGTGGCAAATACATAGCGCGGATTTAGGCCGGCGACTGGGATTTCGTTATGCGTATTAACTGCCGCGTGCGGCACCGCGCTCACCGGCACGGCAAAAGCGCCGTCTAATGGCGCCGGCCGGATAGTATCCACGCGCTTAGGCGTGTCCACGCGGTACTCAATTTCGCGGATCTGGTTCTCGGTAATATTCTGCAAAACCTGGATGATGGATTTGTGGTATTTATTTTCCAGCCACGCCTTGGTGAAATTATTCGGCACCGCCACCACCACGCGCGACTCCTGCCAATCAATTACAAAAGTATTGCGAAACCAAGTCGTAAAATGCACCTTGCTGATAAGAAGCTCCAGCTCCCCCAATGTGGCCTGCCAGAGTTGTTCGTTGGTCATATTTTTTTCTATTTTTTCACTAGCGATTAGTAATATACCATATATGTATATATCATAAAATTATTCACATGTATACAAGATGGGGGCAAACTGGGGAAACTTGCCAAAATTATAATTATTCACTATACTGGCTTTATTCATTAAGCTATATCTTTAAATATTACCTATGTCTGTTCAACCCAAACGGCGAACTAGTTCGCAAAAAAAGCGGCGCGCCTCGCATTTTGCTTTAACTAAAGCGAACTTAACGCAGTGCTTAGATTGCGGCACTAAAGTTCTCCCGCATCGGCTTTGCCCGAAATGCGGCAGCTACACAAAAGGAAAGAAATAAAAATTAGTGGTTGGTGTCACCTTGTATTCTATGTCCAATCGCCATTTAGCCCGCACTGTTGCTATGCAAAGCCTCTATGAATGGGACTTTCGCGGCCAGGCGGCAAGTGAGCTCTTAAATATCGTTAAGCGGAATTTCCTTAATTTGGCGCCGGGCCTGGCGGACCAATCGTTTGTGATTAACCTGGCCAAAGGCATTAACGAAAACCAAGCCGCCATTGACCAGACTATCACTACCTACGCTCCGGAGTGGCCGTTGGAACAAATCACTGTTATTGATCGCAATGTGTTGCGCATCGGCATTTTTGAATTAACCATTGATAGCGCCATCCCCCCGAAAGTGGCTATTAACGAAGCCATTGAACTGGCCAAATCGTTTGGCGGCGCTTCCTCCGGCAAATTCATCAACGGCGTTTTGGGCAGTATCTATAAAGATATGGTGAAAGAAAACCATCCTAAAATTTTATCCGAACAAAGCAAGCCTAACCAACCTAAAATCGATCCGAATGCTACGAATTAAATCCGAATGACCCGAATACCCATTCGGAACATTCGGATGACTATTCGGATAATTCGAATCGCCATCTTATGCAAGATATCTCCGGCCTCGAAACCCTGATTGGCCTCAAATTCAAGGAACCAAAATTATTACAGCAAGCCTTGGTCCACCGTTCTTATTTGAACGAGAACCCGAATTTTGAATTGGACCACAACGAACGGCTGGAATTTTTGGGGGACGCGGTTTTGGAATTAATTGTCACCGAACACCTCTATAACACCTACCCCAACCCCGAGGGCGAGCTCACTAACTGGCGCGCTTCGTTGGTGAATGCCAACAACCTGGCCATTGTGGGTAAGGATTTAGGTTTAGAAGATTATTTATATTTATCCAAAGGCGAAAGCAAAGATAAAAACACTAAAGCCCGCGGCTATATTTTAGCCAATACCATTGAATCTTTGCTGGGCGCTATCTACTTAGACCAAGGTTATCTAGCCTGCAGCCAGTTTGTCCATAAATATATTTTGGAAAAACTCCCCTACATCTTGGAACACAAACTTTATTTGGACGCTAAAACCAAATTCCAGGAAGCGGCCCAAGAAAAAATCGGCGTGACGCCTACTTACAGCGTAATAAAAGAAACCGGGCCAGACCATAACAAAGCTTTTACCGTGGCCGTGCACATTGGCGGCGACCAGATTGCCGAAGGCAAAGGCACCTCCAAACAAGAGGCCGAAACCGCGGCCGCCGAAGCTGGGCTAAAAGCTAAGAGATGGGAATAGGCAGATTGTGTTGGGAATTGGAGAATCCGAAAATTGGAGTGACAAAAATTCTCTCCGCACACGGATTCTCGAATTCTCAACACTCATGTTTCAAAAATGCACCCTAACAACCAGGAGGGAATCATGAAAGCCTTAGTTTTGTTGCACTCGTTGCGCCAAATCGCATCAGTTGCGTGGAGCAGTATAATTTCCAGGATACAAAAAATCGACGCTTTCTGGATTATAATATGGCTAAGCGTCCTTATTGTCGCTATTGCCACGCTTTTATACGACTGTCGAATCGGAGTGGGCCTCACTTTCATAGTGATAGTCACATGTACCAGCAGTGCCACGTACGCCCTCATGGCAATAAAATCTGGAACCTTGACGATATACTTCGTGGTATGGGTCATGGCCTGTCTTTTGATGGCTTTCTTTATCTTGGACATAACCGTCGCGCTTATCTTGTTGCATCAGACGATAGATGCATCAATAGCTAATCTCAATGCACCCTAACAATCAGGAGGGTAACGATGGCAAAAAAAGCCAAGCACCTACCTAAAAAGAAGGAAACAGCGGCGGCCGAACAGAAGCCAAAGAAGCCACAAGGAATACTGGATTACTCGTCGGTTTTAGAAAGCGAGGTAGATCTGACTGAATTTCAGAAGGCCTGGCAAGAACACATGGAGAAGGACAGGGCAAATGGCAGCCTGCCTCCTCGCGGTGGTGTTATTTTACCGTCTTACAGGCACCGCGATAGGCGTCTTATCAAAACGGCCTAAACCAGGTGGAAAATTTCCACCATTCACGCACCTAACAATCAGGAGGGCAGCGATGGCAAAAGCCATATTTACAAAAACCTTCAAAATAAAGCCAGGCTCCAAGCTCGACATAGAGATCAACAAGATCGGCAAAGAAGGAGTCGCCTTACTCGGGCCAAGACGCCCGGCCGGCACGATTTTTCCGGCTTACCCTTACCGGCCATGGATTATCAGAGCGGCCTAAAGCCGAAACCTCAACAATATTGCTCTTCCTCTTCACCCCCTGGACTCTGTCTGGGGGTTTTTTTCTACTTGATTCTCTAATTCCCCACACTTGAACTCTGTGCTAAAATATTCGTATTGATTCGTATTCGTAGTAATTATGTTTTTAGAGAAACTAGAAATCCAAGGCTTCAAATCATTCGCCCAAAAAACCACGCTGATCTTTCCTCCCCGCAAACACTCTAACCCGGGAATCGCGGCCATTGTCGGGCCGAACGGCGCGGGCAAGTCAAACACCGCGGACGCGGTGCGCTGGGTGCTGGGCGAACAAAGCCTGAAAACTTTGCGCGGCAAAAAAAGCGAAGATGTTATATTCTCCGGCTCCAACAAAAAGGCGCGCCTCGGTTTTGCGGAAGTGGCTTTGTATTTGAATAATGAAGACAAAAAAGCGGCCGTGGATTACACGCATATCGAAGTTAAACGCCGCCTTTACCGCGATGGCACCAGCGAATATTTAATCAATGGCAACAAAGTCCGCCTGGCGGACGTGCAGATCCTCTTGGCGCAGGCGAATTTCGGGCACCGCACTTACAGCGTTATCGGCCAGGGCATGGTGGATGCTATTCTCTCGGCCAGCCCGCACGAACGCAAAGATTTTTTTGATGAAGCCACCGGGGTCAAACAATACCAAATCAAGCGCGAACAGGCGCTAAACAAAATCGCGGCCACCGAGGAAAATTTAATCCAAATCAATGCCTTATTAAAAGAAATCACCCCTCGCTTGCGGCATTTAGAGCGCCAGGCCGAAAAATTGGAAAAGCGCGGCGCCATTGAAAACAATTTGCGCCAATTGCAAAAACAATATTACAGCTATTTGTGGCACAAAACCGCCGGCGAACTGAAAAATCTGCAAAATAAAAAAAAGATCCTATTAGCCAAACAGCAAACACTAAAAACCGAAGTGGATGAACTACAATATAAATTGGGTAGCCTGGAAAAACACAAAACCGATAATAAAGCTTATGAAGCCTTGGAAAAAACTTACCAGCTGGCTTTGCAAAAAAAGAGCGAACAAAGCGGCGAACTCAAAGGTTTGGAACGCCAATTGCAGACTTTGAAAGACCAAGCCAAAACCGCGCCTTTTAGCATTGATACCGCGGCGCTCGTTAAAGCCGCGGACAAGCACCTGGCTTTTTTGCATAAAATCATAAACGCTAAAAACATTTTATCTTTAACCGGCCTCCAAGGCGAGGCCAAAGCCCTACACCAAGAACTGGAAACCATCACCAAACAGCCTTTATCCAACGATCCCCTGACCACCAAGGCGGCCCAAGATTTGTTAAAACACATTAGCCAGCTTAAAGACAGTGTTAATAAATTAGCTGATGAGGTTAGTAAAGCCGAACACGCTATGAATAGCGCCCGCACCAAAGAGCGCGAAGCCACCAGTGAAGTTTTTGCCCTCCAGCGCGCTTACCAGAATAAACAGCACCACCTCACGAGCCTATCGAGCGAAGTTAATGCCTTGGCCGTGGATTTGGCGCGCTTTGAAACCCTTGAGCAGGCGCAGGACCAGGAAATGGACAAAGAGTTAACGCCGGAATTTAAAAAAGAAGTTAAGAGCCACAAAAACACCGACCACAGCCACGCCAATTTATGGCCCCAGATTGCCCGCGCCAAGCACGAGCTGGAAATGATCGGCGGCATTGACCCCGAAGTAGCCGCCGAATACTCCACCACCCGCGAGCGGCATACCTTCCTTTCCACACAAAACAATGATTTGCAAGACGCTTTAGCCAAAACCAAACAAGTGGAAAAGGAATTGCAAACCATTATCGAAAAAGAATTTGATACCGCGTTCGTGAAAATCGAAACCGGCTTTAAAGAATATTTTTCTTTGATATTCTCGGGCGGGCATGCCGGGCTGGAACTGCATAAAGAGAATGAGCTGGATAATTTAAGCGAGGAAATGGCCGCTACTTTGAGCGAAGAAGAAAAAGACAAATTAGCCCATACTTTTAATATTGGCATTGATATCAAGGCCTCGCCGCCGGGCAAGCGCGTCGGAAGCATTGCCATGCTCTCGGGCGGGGAGAGGGCTTTAACTTCGATTGCCTTGATCTGCGCCATTATCCGCGCCAATCCCTCGCCTTTTGTAGTGCTCGACGAAGTGGACGCGGCTTTGGACGAGGCTAATAGCGAGCGCTTTGCCGCGATTTTGGAAAAACTTTCCCATTACACCCAGTTCATTGCCATTACCCATAACCGCGCCACCATGGAACGGGCTAATATTCTTTATGGCGTGACTATGGGGGATGATGGGGTGTCGAAGCTATTATCCGTGGATTTGGAAAAGGCGGTCAGAACCGCAGATTTACACAGATAAAACAGATGACGCGGATAGCATCTGTGACATCTGCGTAAATCAGCGAGCATCTGTGGTTCTGACACGTTCTACACTTGACACTAATAACAAAATACCGTAATATCCACCCATAATATTTATTTTAAATTATGCTCGCAATTCGCCTCCAACGCATTGGCAAAACCAAACGCCCGACCTATCGGATCGTGGTTTCTGACAAGCAAAAAGATTTATACGGCACCCAGCTCGAAATTGTGGGCAACTACAACCCTATCGCCCAGCCTAAAGTGCTGGAAATCAAAGCTGACCGCGTGAAACACTGGCTCTCTGTCGGCGCCCAGCCCTCGGCCACAGTCCATAACCTTTTGGTCAGCCATAAAGTGATTGAAGGCAAAAAAGTGAAAGCCTGGCGCCCTAAAGCCAAAGCGGTTGACCCTAAAGCCGCAGCCGCTGCTGCAGTGCCTGCTCCGGCTCCAGCCCCTGCCCCAGAAGCCGCTGCCTAATTGACACTCGGTTTCGGTGTATTGTAATATTGTAATGGCTATAAGCCAATATTTAAAAGTTAATAAATATCAGTATGTCAGATCAACAAGATCAGTCATTTGTCGAATACGTCGTTAAAGCGTTAGTGGACCACCCCGAAGTGGTCGAAACCGAACGCACCATTGATGAGATGGGCGTCCTCATTACCCTCAAGGTTCATCCTGAGGATATGGGCCAGATCATCGGCCGCTCGGGCAACACGGCCCGCGCTATCCGGACTTTGCTCCGCGTAGTTGGCGCCAAAAACAATGCCCGCGTTAACTTAAAAATCCACGAACCAGAAGGTTCTACCCGCGGCCCGCGCCGCGAGCGCACCGACCGCCCGGCCCACG
Source organism: uncultured Gammaproteobacteria bacterium (assembly GCA_964364395.1). GTDB lineage: Bacteria > Patescibacteriota > Patescibacteriia > UBA2169 > UBA2169 > CAYILY01. The sequence continues at coordinate 6,363 of CAYILY010000027.1, forward strand.
CCCCTTCTTCCCGCGAAGAAGAAATGGCCGACACCAGCGCCGTGGATGACCTGAAATTGTAATCTAAGTTACATTGAATAAAACCAAAAACCGTGCTAAACTTGGCACGGTTTTTGGTTTTATGAAATTCGACATCATTACAATCTTCCCTAACATTTTTGATTCCTATCTTAAGGAGTCTATTTTAGGACGCTCACAAAAGCAGGGCTTGATTGAAATTAAAACGCACAACCTGCGTGACTATGCTACTGATAAACATCATAGCACTGATGATTCGCCCTATGGCGGCGGTTTGGGCATGGTGATGATGGTGGAACCGATTTACAAGGCACTCCAAAGTCTCCCCCTCTTTGAGGGGGAGGTAGGAGGGGGTGTTGCGGATAAAAGACAAACTGCGTTAAACGGCGGCACCACCCCTAACCCCTCCTCAAAAAGGAGGGGAACATGCGTTATTCTGCTCTCTCCCCGCGGTGAACGGTTCACGCAAAAAAAAGCTAAAGACTTAACCAAATATAGCCAGCTGATTTTTGTCTGTGGCCGCTACGAAGGCGTGGATGAGCGGGTCGCCGAATTCGTGGATGAAACCATCTCCATTGGCGACTATGTTTTAAACGGCGGCGAACTGGGTTCGATGGTGATCGTCGAAGCCGTCAGCCGGCTCTTGCCCGGCGTTTTGGGCAAAGACGAGTCCAGTGCTGAAGAATCGTTTAGCGACGACAACTCCACCGAATACCCGCATTACACCCGGCCGGAAGTATTTACCACCGATGACGGGAAAGAGTTAAAAGTGCCGGAAATCTTGCTTTCTGGGCATCATGCCGAGATTAAAAAATGGCGTAAAAGCAAACGGAAATGACGAAGGCGGTTATTTATGTTATATTTTACGTATGTCCAACCGGCAAATGATCAAATATATCAATGCTAAATATAACATTCACCAAACACGCCCTTGTCCAATTAAGAATACGGGCGATCTCACAAGCAGAAGTGCGGCTGGCTCTAATCAGCCCGGACAAAATCATTAAACAAACGAATAGCCGTTACCGAGCAATCAAAAAGATAGAACGACGCTATGTGTTAGTGGTAATCTTTGAACAAGGTGATAACAAAATAGAAATTATTACGGCTTTCAAAACTTCTAAGATTAATAAATACCTATGAAATTTAATTACGACAAAAAATCAGATGCCCTCTCTATCCGTTTTAACAATAAGCCGTATAAAGAGAGCGACGAGGTAAGCGAGGGAGTGATTTTTGATTACGACAATTCCGGCCGGATTATTGGCATGGAAATTTTAGACGCCTCTAAAAAAATGCCGAAAGAACTAAGCGCGCAATTCTCTAAAAAGGGCTTGCCCATTACTTTTAGATTTAGCCCGCGCTTAAAATGACCAAAACGCCGCGTATTTACAACGCCCGCGGCTGCTTTAGGCTAAAAATATATGAAACGCGGTATTTCTAGTAAAAAAACAGCCAAAAAAATATCCCACAAAAACGAGATAGATGCCGCCATTGCCGAAGGATTAAAAGACCTTGCCGCCGGTCGAGTATCCGGCCCATTCAAGACCGTCGAAGAACTGCACGCTCATCTCCACAAGCAGGTAGTACAAAAATGACACTTATAAAATTTTAACGATTATCAAGCATCCAAAATAAACGTATGAAAAAATTTATTATTGGTTTTATAACTGGAATTTTTCTATTAACTCCGGCTTTGGCTTTCTCTGCCCCCTCCTTATCAGCTAGATTAAAGGGGCGAATTTTGTTAGCAGTCGAGGATATGGGTAAAACCTATTATGTCGCTCCTGACGGCTATCGGTATCTTGTAACCCGTGCCACTGCCCAGAAAGTGTTTGAAAAATTGGCTTTGGGGATTACGAACAAAAATTTAGAACAGATACCAATAAAAGAAATTAAAGTTGAACCCGAACCAGAAGTAATTGCTTTTGAACCGCAAGTGGCCGGAGAAGCAGTGCAAACGATTGAGAAAGTTGTTTATGTGGATAAGCCCATATATGTTGATAAACCAATTCAGTGCGATTATTCGTTTTACACCAAAGAGATTGCGGATTTGAGAAATGAAGTATCATATTTGCGAGCAGAGCTTAATAAGCCAGTTGAGAGCGCTAAGAATCCGGCAGATGTGATAAAAAAGGAGTATGCTTTAAAAATAAATGATTTACAGAAACAACTTTTAGACACCCAATATCAGTATAATAATGCGGAACAAATTGTTAGAAACGAAAATCCAGGTTGGGATTATTTAACGCTCGCAAAGTTACTAAATAGCTACAAGGCCGATAAACAATCCCGTATAACAAACCTAAACCGACAAATTTCTGTGTGGCAAAATGAATTGGAAAGGAAACTATTAGAGCTTGAGTAGTTTTATGACTTGCTTAAGTCAAGGGAGGGGAGGTTAAATTCTCTCCTCGAAAGCAACAAAGAAAATCTTGACAAAAATATCCAAAGGTATATACTCTAAAATAATTCTGTGTTCTTCCTACACCTACAACGATTGGGCGATGAGCAAGTTTCAAAACTAGCTTTTTAACCTTTCCTCTTTGACATGGAGGCTAACGCCATGCCAGACGAACAGACTGACGACGACCGCGCATCTATCGATGACGGCGAAAGCGAGGGGCCAGGCTTCTTTACCACCCTCTGGGAATCGGTCTTCGGAAGCGAGGCCGATAACGACCCTTGGGGCGAAAGGTGAAATCGCCCAAAATACACGGGAAAGTTAGCCCCACGCGCTAACTAAATGATTCCAAATCGCCCATAAAATACACAGAACACAGAAGATTCGCCCTTTGGGGTAGCGAGAGTAGTGGTGCCACAAGCATCGGGGAAATACTCTCGTTTTTTATTTCCACACCTTCTCCACTGTCGAAAAGCCCAATTCTCTTGACATACACCCCCAAACACCCTATAATTTTAGGGCTTT
>CAYILY010000028.1:0-9096 GCA_964364395.1 uncultured Gammaproteobacteria bacterium
CATCAATGAAACTGACCAGTCTGTTGTTGATTTCAACATCAACTCCTCTGATGATGTCAACAACCTAACCCTCTCGCCCGACGGCACGCTCTACTATGACCTAGAGACCGCCCAGACCATCAATGTCTTTAAGAACGCCCACCTCCGAGGCGGCGACATCACGTCAGGCTCCGCGGACATGACTTACTCCGCCGTCTCCCAACCCGCCATCTTTACCAGCGCCCAGACCATCAATGACCTGTTTCTTATCCCTACCTCGTCATTCGTGGACAACAAAAAAGGCAACACCTTATTCATTGGCCATAATGCGGGCTTAACCAAGTTATCCGAGAATACGGCGTCATCTACCCTGGCCAGCGTCAAGTACTATAACAGCGCCACCACCACTGAGGAGATGATCGGTGATATCCGGGGTATGTGGACTATGGGTAGTGTTAATGATTCTTCTATCAAGGCTAGTAATCTAACCAATAACAGCTCGGTGGTCTTTACCGGTTCTGGAGTCAGAGGGGGAGCGGCTGACTTGGTGGCCGCTTCCAGTATGTCCTTGACTCGGTCGGATGACTCTGATTTTGAAGTCATGCCCACTCTCTCCGGCAGCCTGTGGCTGTATCGGGATTTAGACAGTGCCGCCGAAGAAGGCTTGTTCTCCAAATATGACACGGCTAATGCCGGCGACCAGTCTTTTTCGATTAATATTACCTCTGGCGATAAGTTAAGATTTGATCTGGACACCAGCGCTGGCGATATTAATCTGACCGGTAATCTCTCCATCAGCACCGCCCAGTGGTACCAGGTCATGTTTGTTTATGACGGTTTTAATGCCACTATCTATGTTAATGGCCAAGTCGACGCCACTACCCCCCACAGTGGCAGTACGGACAACTCGGCTGAAACTATAGCTATTGGCGCTTATTCGTCCAATGAAACCCGAGCTGGCTTCTTTGACGGCCGTTTAGATGATGTTTTCCTGACCGCCATCCCCCTCACCCCCGTCCAAATCAAGTATATGTACGAAGTGGGTAAAAAGGCCCTTGAATCCCACACCTCTGGCCGTATCACCGGCATATCAGGCGCTGACTCCTACCAACAGCTCTATGGCACATCTAATATAGTTAAAGCCATATCAGTAGACTTAGAGAACAATCTAATGTATATAGGCACTAACTCATCAGGTGATGCTGGTGGCGTCTCGGTCATAGGCCTTAATTCCGACTCTTTGACTGATATCTATGGCTCTGATGCCAACAAGAATGATGATGACTTTACCCAATGGCTGGGAACCACTGATTATGATGATATTGTCTCTCTTTCTGTATCCTCCAGATACCCTAAATCTCTAGTCATAGCTTCTGAAGCCGCTCTCTGGACAGAAACCGAACAATTCTCTTTGGATAAATACCGTTCCCAGACCTATAATCCCCATGGTGAATCATTGACCCAGACCAACCTGACGGTTAATTACAAATTGGATGTGGGTAATGAATTATCAGTGTATGGTCAAATGCCAAATGTCAAAGATGCAAATGTCAAAGGGGAACAGGCCATCAAGCCCATATTTAAAGTCGCCCAAGATGGCACGGTGACGGTTCGTGACGATATTCTTTTTACAGGCAGAACGACATTGACGGGTTTGTCGGGCATCAACGATGTCTTTGTCTATGACACATCCAAAGACTCTGATGGCGGGGAATGGACGTGTAATGATATTGCCCGCGCCACCTCTTGGTATAACGAACCCTTAAATACTGCTACCCGCGGCAAGACCCGGTGTTTCCCCAGAAAAGCCATCTTAACCGCCACCAATGATAATCTCTTTGTCTATGACGCCAAGGACAACTCCCTGTGGATGCGGTTTAACGAAGGCTCAACCGCTTCCACCACTATGAGCATTATTGGCGATACTGGCTCAAGTCATAGTTCGGCCTCTGCCCTAAACGGCAAGGCCTATCTTGGCAATTCCACGGCCACTGATGACAGCGGCTTGATAGCTGTTGATTTTAAGGTAGATACCGCCTACTTCTCTGACAATACCAGCCGGGTGCAGTACAAGGGCAATATTACTGACCGCAATGCCGCCACCCTGGGCTATAGTGGAGCCATAAACTCCCTGGCCTTGGTGAACAAAGTCGTCAACGACGTCCATGCCGCGGTGGTGAACGGCAAAACATTCGTGGCCGCGGCCACAGACTCGGGCGTGTCGGTCATCAATGAGACTGACTCCGTGGTCTATAGTTATTCTGATGTCACCAATGACGATTATAATGCCGCTTGGATAGATTCTAGCGGCAACCTGATTGCGGTTAATGAAACCACAGCCACTCTGGAACGCTGGAATACCGTGGTTAATGACACGGCCGATGAGGCCAACGGCACCCCAGACACCACCTGGGACGAATCCTCCACCCCAGCCCTTTGGACATCAACGCCCACCATCAGCCTCACTGCCTCCCAGCTGTTCGTCACCAGCGGCACCTCACCAGTGGACAACCTCTCTGATTCCATCTATCTTGGCCACGGCTCGGCGCTTTCCAAGGTCAACCAGAAAAACGGCGACCAAACCAACGGCTCGGTCAAGTATTACACCAAAGACTACATCAGCGAGGAGATGGTGGGCGATATTCGGGGGATGTGGCCGTTGGAGGGGAACAGTAATGGTTTGGCGGATGCGAGCGTCAAGGCAAATACTCTGACGAATAACAGCGCGGCTACATTTACTGCCACTGGTGTGCGCGGACATGCCGCGACTTTTAGCGGTTCAAATTATCTTAACCGCACCGGCGATACGGACTTTAATTTTGGAACAGGAAGTCTTACATATTGTACTTGGTTCAAGAGTCTAAGTGCAACCAATCCTGTGGCAGCTCAAGATTTAATGCGGAGCTTTACTACCCCGGATGATCTAGAATTATATTTAACTACTAGTGGATTATTACAATTTGCTATTGCTGATGGCACTGGCACTGATCAGCCAACCGGGACTAGTGATGTATATGATAGCAATTGGCATTATGGCTGCGGAGTAAAAACAGGAACTAGTAGGGTGGATGTGTATGTAGATGGAATATTGTCTGCATCGGACACTTCAGTAGCTACAACGTTATCAATTGATCCGTTAACTTTGTATATTGCCAGCGATTATCTGGGTGGAGCCAATTTCGTCGGCTCTATTGACGAACCTATGATCACCGCCGAAGCTCTGACTGCCGCCCAAATCAAACGGATGTATGAAACCGGCAAGCGGGCGCTGGAAGGTGGTGTCGAGGGTGTGGCTTCATCAGCCACCTCCGCTCATTCCGCTTTTAGAATCGGGGTAGCCGCCGGAGCGGTTAAATATTCAGCCGGACAGTTCATTGGCTCTATCATCCAAGTCTATGATGGCCCGGGCGGAGCTACTTCCACCAGATTTGTCACCCAAACCGCTTCTTCTACATCAGACTATTATATCCAATTCTCTCCTGATCACTCGGCTTCTATCGCCAATAGCGACACCTTCTCCATTGGCCCGAATGCTTTGCAAGGCTCATCTAATAGAGTGACTTCTATTGCTGTGGATGATATGAGAGATTTCATCTACATTGGCACTACTGATGCCACTGGTGTCAATGGTATGGTGTCTAAAATTGCCCTAGACTCCGACACTATCACTGATGTCTGGCATCCATCAGTGGGCAAACAAGATGATGCCTCCCAGCCCTATAACACGGCTTCCACCACGGCTATCTCTTATGCTGACAATACTTTGGCTATTGGGGCTAATGATTCGTCCAATGGCGGGTTGTGGAGTGAGTACCAGCAAGAAACTTTAGAGCATAAACTGAATGGCCCGAAGAATGTATTTACGGTCATAGACAATATCCAGACCCCAAAGATTACCACTGTGTCAGGCCTACTGACTATCTCCTCGGCCACTTCCACTTCTTTAACCATTGGTACAGCCACTACTACGGCTAACACAATACAAGTCAAGGCCGGGCCGGGGCAGAATTTGTTGTTGTCCGGCGATTCGAATAGTGGGTTGTATGTGACGAGTGGGGGTTTGATTGGCTTAGGAACCACCACGCCGGCTTATATGTTTGATGTCTATCGTAATACTACGGCCGCTACTCCGCTTGTTAGGATTGATCAGCATAACACCAGCGGTACAAATGTGCCATTGCATATAGAGCAAGCTGCTAAAAATTATGGACAAATTAAATTGTGGGGGGCAGGTGCTTCGGGTGGTGCCCAAGCATATGCAAATTATATAGAAGGCGGGGCGACAGCTTATATAGCCGACGACGCGACTTATACTATTATGGATGGGAACACACCCGAAGGATTAATGTTGCTTTGGGCCGCTTCTGGCGGTGATGTTTCGTCTGGCGCCCTAATAACCTTCCAAACTGGAGCTACCGGCCAGATAGTAGTTATTTCTCAGGGAGGAACATGGACAATCGCCGGCACCACTTCGGATGTAACTGGAACCACTGGAGTCGATGGACAGATAACGGTTTCGGCTCGCGGGCAAACGCTTGAGGTTGAGAATAGAAGTGGCGGGTCAAGGATTATTAGTTGGTTTATTTTGGATATTGTACCTTAATAAATTTTGAGATCAAATTGTCACCTCATCTACTGCCGGTAACGGTATAAAGCCCAGCCATAATGGCCTGGCGATTGGCGTGGCCCAAGAGGATTATAATTTTAGCGGCCCGAGCGACATCAAGTTGCTGATTGTGCAATACGGGTTGCGGTATTACCGGCCGTAGTGCCGATATTTGACGGGAAGATTGAGGGGGTGGTGGAAAGAGTAATGAAGCTGGAGAAGCGGGTGGAGAGACTGGAAAAAAGTCAGAACCGCAGATGACCGCTGATTTACGCAGATGGCACAGATAAAAAAAGAAAGATACAAGAAACAAAAATGGTTATATTTATTGATGAATCCGGAATTCATAAGCAAACTGACCACTCGACCTTTGTTTTGGTATATATTGAGCCCAAGAATTATGAAGAATTGGAATCAAACATAGTAGCATTGGAGAAGAAGCTGGGCATAGCCGAATTTCATTGGGCGCATACCGTATGGAAAGTAAAAAAAGAATTCATGGAAGAGGCATTGCGTTTTGAATTTATTGCCAAGATAGCTGTGGTGGATAATCCGGTAGATCCGGCGCAAGAATTGGAACGGGCCCTGCTTCACATGATAGTCGAACGGGACATTCGGAATATCTATATCGACGGCAAGAAACCAAAATGGTACGAGAGAAAGATCAAGAAGATTCTGCGGGATAAAGGTTTGCCTGTCAGAAATTTAAAAACCGTGAACAGCAGCCAGTACCCCGGGATACGGTTGGCTGACTTGGTAGCGGGATTGACACGCGCTTACTTTGATGATAAGAATCGGCAGAGAATTGAAAGCTATTACAAAAGGCTGCGCAAGAAAACCGTCGTTTTGATCGAATAAAAAAACCCGCCGAATTGGCGGGTCAGGCAGATCGGTAGGGGAGACCCCTTTCCCACTGGGATTTGTCCCGATTGCCTTGTTATAAACCAAAGTATACCATGTACAATAGGAAAGTCAAGAGGAGGTTGCAAATACAGTAGTGAATAAATCTATTTGGCAATCACATATAATGTATATTAAAATAACCTACCCATGATACAAAACGAATTAAAGGCAATTTTAGGGGCAATCAAAAATCGGTTTCGGCCGCGCGTTGGGGCGGGCGACGGGCTTTATTATTGGCTTTTGGGCACAATTTTTATTGTTCCGCTTTTGATTTTTAATTATGGCTTGGCCGCCTCGGTTATCCGGCAATTAGTTTTGTTTATTTTGGTGGCGATTGGCTGGTTAATCTGGGCCGGCCAGGCTATTTTGGGCAAGCAAAAAATCGTTTGGAAAAAAACAGTTTTTGCCCCCATCGCCTTAGCGCTGGCGGCTGTTATTTTGCTTGGTTCTTTTTCATCGGGCGCTGTACCGGAAGTTTGGGGCTGGCGCGGCGGCTTAGGTGAAAGCAATCCTTGGGGCATTCTGGCATTGCTGGGGTTGGGTTTGTTGATTACGCAGATTACGGTCAAGAAAGTTAAACACTTGTTAGCTGCCTATCTACTTAGCGCAACTCTGCTCGCGTTATTTGTCATAATCTGGTGGGGGATAAACCAGGAATTAGTGATGCCGGCCTTAACTTCATTCGCGGCCGCCAGCTTATTTTTTACGGTTAATGCCATTATTATGGCGGCTTTGTCTTTGCCCGGGCGCGGCCGGATAAAATATTTTTATCTGGCAATTTTATTGGTAAATTTATTGGCGATTTTTGCTTATGATTATGATGTGGCCTGGTATCTGCTGGGCGCGGGCATGTTGGCTTTGAGTTTGGGGCAGCTTATCTGGGAAAAAAGATTATCAGTGCCATCTGCGTCATCTGCGGTCGATTTTATAACGCCATTTGTTTTGCTGGGTTTGAGTTTGGTTTTATTGTTCGCGCCGGTCCAGTCCATATCAAAAAAATTAGGCTTTGATTTTTCCGCTGTAAACAGCGTGAGCGCCAATGTGGCCTATCCGCGGTTTTTTAAATATGCCAGCTGGGATGAAAAATTATTCGGCGCCGGGCTGGGGCAGGGCGCGGCTAGTTTTTGGGACAAAGCGGAATTAGTGGATATGCGCCAGGCGCGCCAATTGCCGGCCTTGGGGAATGGCTTTAGCGCGATTTTGTGGGACGGCGGTTTATTATTTATTTTGGCTTGGCTGGGGGCGCTGGCTTATCTGGCCACCAGGCTGTGGCGCTTTGCCCAAAAAGCCACAGGCGAAAATTTACAAATGGTTTTGGTTGGCGCTGTATCCCTTATTAGCATTTTAGCGGCCATGGCTTTATTGCCGTTTGATTGGCTCACTTTTTTTGGCTTTATAATTTTAATGGCCATAACAGCCGCGCGTTTGGGCGGCCCAAAAGACGCGGTTTGGGGCGCGAGCGCGGGGCAAAGGGCATTTTTAATTCTGGGCGCAACCCTGGTTATGGCTTTAGTGGCTTTGGTAATATTTTTCAGCGCCCGGCAAATTTCCAACCGTTTGGATTTTTTCCAGTCTATTAAAGTCGGCACTGCCCAAAGCGGCACTACCGTGGATTTAGCGCGGCTGGATAAAGTTATTAAGGCGCAAAGCAGTGTTTATGCCTACCGCTTAGGGCGCGTTGATTTAATGATGCAGGCCTTGGAAGAAAAATTCGCGGCCAACAAAGGGCTGAATCCGGAACAGGCCGAGATTAAGACTTTGCTCGCGGTTTTAGCCGGCGATTTTGATTATTTATTCGGGCAAAGTTTGCGTGGGCCCAATTATTGGCAGTTAGGGAGCCGCGCCGAATCCATTGGCCGGGCTTTGCCCAAAGACGGGGTTGATCCTTGGCTTAAGCGCGCCAACGGTTATTATGAAAAAGCCATTGAAACTTTGCCGCGTAATGTGATATTCTTGGTTGATGTGGCGCGGTTTTATCGCCAAAACGCCGAGGTGCTGGACGGCGCCAATAAAGACAAATTTTACCAGCGCGCCCAGGAATTAACCGATAAAGCCTTGGCAATTGACGCCACTTACCAGGCGGCTTATGGTGAAAAAGCCGAACTTTTGGTGCTATTAGGCAAAAGCGAAGAAGCTTATGAGATAATGAAAAAAATGGCTGACACGAGCCCGGCCGCTGCCTATGCTGCCGCGCGGCTGGCTTTTTCCGCGCGGCAGTATGAGGAGGCTGTTAATTACTACAAAAAAACTATCAGCCAGAACGGCAACCATCTCCAGGCGCGTTACGAGCTGGTCCAGGCTTATATGGCTTTGTCGGATTTTGCGGGAGCGGCCGCGGAGCTGGATGAGCTGGAAAAGCGCGCGCCCAAAGACGATGCGGCCACGCAGAATTTATTAAAAGGCTTGAGGGAGCTGTTAAAGCAATAGCAATATGTCGCTTGACATTAAGAGGCTAAAAATTAATCCTTATAAAAAATTAGAGCGCCCTAGCCGGGAACAGTCGGTTTTGCGTTTCCAAATCGCGTCTTTGCTTGAAAGCTTGTCCGGTTCACTGGCGGTGCTGTCGGCTTTTTTAATTCCGGCCTGGTGGTGGGATTTTGGCGCCAACATTGGATCAGTGCAGCGCCTAGTTTTAATAATTTGCTTGGGCCTCATGGCGGCGTTTAATGTGGTCGGCCGGGTGTTGTCCGCTAAAAGCGGCGGCAAATTTACAACCGCGGAACGGCTGTTGGTTTTTTTAGCCATTTTGTTGATTGGCGGGGCTTTGTTCGGCGGCGATTGGCGCACAGCTTTGGGCCTTAATCCTTCCCCCGCGAATGCGGGGCCTTATTTGCCGGAATTAATTTTACTTTTTGCCTGGGTCGGCTTAATTGCCCGTCTGCCACACCGCGAAAAATATGCCAAGCTGATTTTGGCGAGCGCCCTTTTGGGGAGCACAGTGTTCGGCTTGTCGGTGCTAGCGCGTTATTTTGTCTTTGGCAGCCATGGCTTGCTAACCAGCCTTTCCGCTCAATCTTGGCCCGTAGTTTTTAGCATTAACGCCGTATTGCTTTTGGTATTTGCCATGTGGCAAAAAGGCGCGGCGCGGGTGGTTTGGACCGCGGCTTTATTTATTCATTTGGCGGCCATCTTTTTGTTTGATCAAAATTTGTCCTGGATTATATTAGCCGTTTCGACCACACTGCTTCTGATTGCCCAAATTACTTTTAGCAAAAAGTTGCAGGCGCGCAATTTTGCTTTTCCTCTGCAGGTTTGGGTTATTTCTTTATTATTGCTATTTGTGCCGGTTAAATTTTTTACCGGCATAAATCCGATAATGCCGGATGCTTATAGCCAGCCTGTTTTAATTGAAGCCGTGAAAAATAATTTTGGGCCGTTGTCTCTTTTGCCCGCTGGCCCAGCCGCGGGGGGCGGCGCTTTGGCGCGGAGCGCGGCCGGGGAAACTGAATTAAACCTTGAAACTTTGCAAAAGAGCCTGGCTTTGCCGGCTTTGCCGCTTATCAGCAATGGCCATATCCAGCTTTATTTCCAATTGGGTGTTATTGGCGCAATTTTGTGGTTGGCTTTTTGGCTCATTTTTTTGTGGAATGGCTATGTTTTTGCGCGCG
>CAYILY010000029.1:0-8487 GCA_964364395.1 uncultured Gammaproteobacteria bacterium
CCCGCCTTCGCGGGAATGACAGACACATGTATTATATAACTATGGCCAAGATATTAAAACCCCAATTTTTCAATCGTCCTACTCAAGCAGTTGCTCAATATTTATTGGGTAAATTTATTGTTCGCAAGTATAAAGGTAAAGAGATAGCTTTAATGATTACTGAAGTGGAAGCTTATGACGGGCCAAATGACAAAGCCTCGCACGCGCATCGGGGCGAGACGGAACGCAATAAAATAATGTTTGGCGCGGCCGGATATTGGTATGTGTATTTTACTTATGGCGTGCACTGGATGTTGAATATTTCCACTGGCCCCAAGGGTTATCCGGCGGCGGTTTTGATCCGCGGCACGGATAAAATATCCGGCCCGGCGCGCTTAACTAAGTTTTTGCGGATTGATAAAAAGTTAAATAACAAAAAATCTGTCAGAGCCTCGGGTTTGTGGATTGAAGACAGGGGAGTGGTGGTGAAAACTAGCCAAATTAAGAAAACCCCAAGGATTGGGATAGAGTCGAGCGGCCCTATCTGGTCAAAGAAGCCTTATCGTTATATACTGATATATTAGATATGATAAGCAATTTTCGCGATAAAGTAATGGAAGTTGTGCGGAATATTCCCGCGGGCACGGTAATGACTTGTGGCCAGGTGGCTAAGCTGGCTGGTTCGAGCCGAGCCGCTCGCGCCGTAGGGAATATTATGAAACAAAACTATTTACCAGATATTCCCTGTCACCGCGTGGTGCGCTCGGACGGGACAGCTGGTGGCTACAACCGCGGCGCGGTCAATAAAATTTTCAAACTAAAAAAGGAAGGCGTACGTTTATGACATTTGTTTATACCACTTGCCCGAACCGGAAAGAAGCCGAGGAGCTGGGCAAAAAATTAGTCAAAGAAAAATTAGCCGCCTGCGTTAATATTTGGCGCATTACTTCCATTTACCGCTGGCAGGAAAAAGTGACGCAGGACAAAGAATTTGCCGTGCTCGTAAAAACCAATGGCAAGAGTTTTAAAACTGTGGAGCAATTTATTAGCAAGCACCATTCCTACCAGACGCCAGCGATTATCGAAATTCAGGCCTCGAGCATCAACAAAGCTTACGGCACGTATATCGCGAAGAGCACAAAGTAATTTATGCCAAAAGTTTTAACATTATGCATTGTCCACCAAAACGGAAAGGTGCTTTTGGGCATGAAAAAGCGCGGTTTTGGCGCTGGCCGCTGGAACGGCTTTGGCGGAAAATTAAATGAAGGCGAAACCGTGGAAGATGGGGCAAAACGTGAGTTATTAGAAGAAGCTGGTATTGTACCAGTGGATTTAATTCCCTTCGCCAATTTTCGTTTTACTTTTCTAGATTCGGGTGATGATTTGGAAGTGCGTTTATTTAAAATCACAAAGTTTACCGGCGAGCCAACAGAGAGCGAGGAAATGAAACCCCAGTGGTTTAATGTTAATGAGGTGCCGTTTAGCGAAATGTGGCCAGATGATATTTATTGGTTTCCTTTATTTTTACAGAATAAAAAGTTTCGCGGGGAATTTAATTTTAAAGATCAGAATAATTTAATTGATTATAAAATCGAGTTAATTTAGTCTTAATAGTAATCGTCCGGAAAGAAGCGGTTATTTTTGTTATTGCTTTTTTATACTTTTATATAGTAATATAAGCAAAACACAAAACAAAAGGAGATGAGCCAATGCAGGCTAAACCGCCTCTTTTCCGGCAGGTTATGCGGTTCTGTATTGGTGGAGCCGCTGGTGTTATCGCCTCATATATAGCCCTTTACTGCCTGACCGAGTACCTCAAAATTTGGTATATTGTGTCGGCGGTAATTGGGTTCATTGTGAATCGGGGATTGAACTTTTACATTCAAAGGCGTTGGACGTTCCAGAATAAAGACTCGGAGTCTGCGCCAAAACAGCTCGTCCAATATTTTACCATGGCTGCCTGTTTCCTGATTGGAAATACTGCCCTGATGTACTGCTTGGTAAATTACTTGCACTTGTGGTATATGGGGGCGCAGGTAATTCTCACGATATTTTTTACTATCTTGAGTTTCATAATCTCACGGCGGATTTTCACCAATCGAAGGAGCGCGACATGAACGAAACAAATGCGGTTGAAAGGATTTTGTCCATCGCTTTTGCCAATCGAATCTCGCTGCAAAAGATTTTGGAAGGCGTAGGCTCATCCAGTTTTTCCGCGATAGCCGACCAGATTCAGCCAATCTTTGAAGCTTTGTCCGAGGCGCACAGCGCAGAAGCAATCGAAGAGGCTGAGCGTCGGTGGAAGGTCGGAATGGTGGTTGCAATCTGCGTATCTCCAGTTCGTGGTGAGCCCATGCAGATGGTTGAGGAAGTCGAAGCCATCGCTGGAGCGGGATTGAGAGGCGACCGGTATTGCACTGGGCAGGGCAGCTTCAGCAAGGGCATTGTCGGAAAACGGCCGGTGACGCTGATCAACGGCCTTTTCGTTCCAGGCAGCGGTTTCACTTTTCTTGAAACTCGCCGTAACATTATGGTCTGGGGTGAGTATCTGGAACTGAACTGGCTCTCTGAAGGGAGAGAGTTTCCGATTGGTGACGCAATATTCAAAGGAGTGAAATACTGCGATCCCTGTACGCGTCCAGGCGAACTTTCGGGCAATCCCCGCAGTTTCAAGAGAGCCTACAGTGATCGTGGGGGAATCGTCGCTGAAGTAATCAAGGGAGGGATGATCAGAGTTTTCAGTCCGGTTATTCCACCACCAAAGGGCTACTAAGCCCATCCAAGCACATGAGGCCGCGCCATATACCACTGGCGCGGCTTTTACTATATAATTCAAATATATGAAAATAACTAAATTAGGCCATTGTTGCCTGGTAATTGAGGAAAAAGGTTTAAAGATTTTAACCGATCCCGGAGCCTGGACGACCGCGCAGAACGAGGTAAAAGATATTGATGTAATTTTGATTACGCATGAACACGCGGATCATTTGCACGTGGAGTCAGTCAAAACAATTTTAGTGAATAATCCGCCGGCTAAAATTGTTACTAATAGCGCAGTGGCTAAAATTTTGTCAGCAGAAAATATTGTTTGTGAAATTGTGGAACATGGGCAAAGCACGAGCGTGAAAGATATTTTATTTGAGGGTTGGGGCGAGAAGCACGCGGATATTTACCCTAGTATTACGCCAGTCCAGAACACGGGTTATTTTATCGGACAAAGATTGTTTTATCCGGGTGATGCTTTGTATAACCCGCAAAAGCCGGTGGATATTCTAGCTTTGCCGGTGGCCGGGCCGTGGCTTAAAATCAGCGAAGCCGTGGATTACGCTAAAGCCGTTAAGCCGCAAATTTGCTTTCCCGTGCACGACGGCATGTTAAAAATCACGGGGCCTTTTCATTTTTTGCCGGAAAAAGAATTAACGCCCTTGGGTATTAAGTTTGTAGTTATTAAAGAAGGCGAAAGCCAGGAGTTATGAAAAAAATAATTATTTCTATTTTTTGTCTAATCGGTATTGGTCTGGGTATTGCCAGTTTCGAGCGCGCCAATCCATCAGTACCGGTTGAGCCAGCCCAACCCCAAAGCGAAGTCCGGGCCACGTTTGGCGTGGTGGGGGATATTATGCTGTCGCGCAATGTGGCGGCTAAAATAAAAAAGGCCAATAATCCGTTGCTGCCTTTTTCTAACATGAAAGAAATTTTACTGGCCAATGATTTTAATTTTGGCAATTTAGAATCCCCATTTTCCGGCAAAGATACTTTTCCCAACACCGGCTCTTTGGTGTTTAATGTGCCGCGGGCTAATGTCAAGGGTTTAGTGGATAATAAATTTACAATTTTGAGCTTGGCGAATAACCATGCCATGGATCAAGGCTTGAAAGGTTTAATTTATACCAAGACTTTTTTAGGGCAAAATAATATCAAAGGCATTGGCGCGGGGAGTAATTTAAACGAAGCCTGGAAGCCGGAGATTGTTGAGGCCAATGGCATTAAAATCGGTTTTATTGCCGTGTCCTACGCGTCGATTAATGACAACGGCAAAACCAGCAATCAGTTGGTGGCGCGCATTGAAGATATAAAAAGATTAAAAAGCGCGGTTCTGTCCGCGCGGCAGCAGGCGGATTGGGTGGTAGTTTCTATGCACGCGGGCACGGAATATAAATATAAGCCCAATGAAGCGCAAACTAAATTCGCCCGCGCAGCCATTAATTTGGGGGCAGATATAGTGATCGGCCACCATCCGCATTGGGTGCAGACCATTGAAAAATACCAAGGCAAATATATTTTTTATTCCTTGGGCAATTTTATATTTGACCAGGAATGGAGCCGCGAAACTAAGGAGGGCTTGATGTTAAATGTGACGCTGGCGCAAGCCGGCAAAGATGGGTCGATGCTGACGCGTTTGGTCCAGATTGAATTATTACCCGTGGTGATTGAAAATTACAGCACGCCGAGGTTGGCGACTGATAAAGAAGCTGGCGTGATTCTAGACCACATTGGGATTAAAGAGAGGATTCTTAAATAGTTACAAGTTTCAAGTTACAAGATAGTTCAATACAAAAGAATGGTTACAAATCAAGAACTCATTGAGCACCTAGAAGATACCGGAGTGTTGCGCTCGCCCAAAATTAAAGCCGCGCTTTTGCGTTTCCCGCGCGAGTATTTTGTACCGGATGAATTGCGCCAAGCGGCGTATGAAGACAGACCGTTACCCATTGGCGAGGGGCAGACGATATCGCAACCTTATACAGTTGTTTTTATGCTCGAGGAACTGGCGGTCGAGGTGGGGGATAAGGTGCTGGAAATTGGGGCGGGCAGTGGTTGGCAGACAGCGTTGTTGTCGTATTTAGTCGGAGGGGGTGGCCATGTCTGGGCTTATGAAATTAAGCATGAAGTGGCCGAGTTTGGCCAAGCCAATCTTGAGCGTTTCAAAAGAGACGCCCCAACGGGGCTGTCTTTACAGAATGTAGATTATGTCGAAGGTGATGCGATTGAACATGCGCCCGAGCACGCGCCGTACAATCGGATTATCGCGGGCGCGGCATTTGGCGATGTTGTAGAGACGCAATACATTGCGTCTCTGTTAAGTATTGGCGGCCGGATGGTCGTACCGACATTAAATAACGATATTCGGGTAATTGACCGGGTGGAGGAAAATAAATTTAAGGAGAAAATTCATTACGGCTTTGTGTTTGTGCCGGTGGTGCATGAATAAAAAAGAGAGGGATAGCTCGTTGGCTACCCCCTCTGTGCTATCTTCGGGGAAAGGGCTACCTCCTCCTTCCGCCCCTCCCAGCAATTACGTTGCCCCGAATCTCTCGTTTGCCCGTTGCTACGTCTTCAACGACGTAGATTTTGAACAGGTCGCCCAGGTGAAGGACGTCAACCAGAGCCTCTCTCTCCCAACTGTCCAGCTGATCTTTGTGCTTGGTGTATTGGCGCTGCAGTTTCTGTCCCATCGTCTTCCTCTTTCTTTTGGGTTTGTGGGACCTCTGTGGGTATGTTTTCGCGGTGGTTTTTTGATTTCCTCCTTTCCCCACCATTTATCAAGGTGCGATTCGTTTGTATTGATTGTTTCTAGTCTATAATCGTTAGTTTAGGAAAACTAAGGAAAAAATATAACGAAAACACCGCTTAGGGGCGGTTTTTTGTGTTCTGGCCTTGACGGTTTGCGAGATTATTATTGTTGGGGGCTAAATCTCAAAAAACCCTTTCAATTACATAATAATCAACACCCCCGGGCTTTAAAGTTACGGAAAAATTACGGATAGAGCCGGAGATTTTGAGGCTGATGTCGGTTGCGAGGTGTTTGGCGATGGCGTGGGTGAGGGGAGTGATGATTTTGCTTTGCAGTTCATTGCGGTCGGCAACATAGGAAGACGGCGGCAATTCCTTGTTGGATACGCCTTGTCCTGGCCGTGAGAGCAGAATTTGCAAGAGTTTAATCGTGGTTGAGGCTGAACGCAGTTCCTTGGAAGTGAGGATTTTGCCTTTCAGCAAAATTTTATGCTTGGCCGGATCAAGCAAGATATCCATGGCTGTTTTGTCTTGATTAAACTGTTCAAGGCTGTAAAGGCGGGAATCGCTGGCGCCATCCTGATGAATGTATTTAATCTGAATGGCGCCGCGAGACACGAAATGCGAATACCGGCCGTGGGCCAGCGATTGTTCTACCTTGAGGCCGTCGGGCTCAAACCCGTCCAGCCAGGAGGCGTAGTCCAGGAAAAAATTTTCTCCGGTTTCCCGGCGCATTTTGGTGATAATTTTGTCTATGGTATCACGTAAACCGTGATAAGCAACAACAAACAGAATATCGCCACCCCGGCCTTTGCCGGTCAACTTTGTTCCTACCCCATAGGCATCTTGTAAACGGGCCACCTCGCGTTTGAAATGAAGACAGATATAATCAATGACCGGCGAGGAAACGCTTAACATGCCCAATCCCCGTTGCGCCATATTAAGACTTTTGAACAATTTTTTTAGATTACTCTCCGACAGTCCCTTATTCATAACTTCTCGCAGGGCGGTTAGAATCATAAGACTGGCTATATTTTGGGCATTAATAAGTTTTTGCCACAAATCATCCTTTGATTCATGTTTAAAGAATGCCGAAGTTAATATCCGACACAGGGCAGGCGATTTTTTTAGTTCTTGTTTGGCAAGACTGACTCGTTCTTCCATGGTTTCTTTGAAGACTTTGGTGCCAGGGATGGTGATGCCGGCTTCACTGGCATCACCGGCATAAATAAGGCCAAAATCGATTGGCCAATCTAAGTGTGCGGGTAGATTGAACAACTCTTCGATTCTGATTCCATAATAGGCGCTAGATTTTTTTGATTCTTTAAAAGAATCGCCAGTTGCGCAAGCATAAACAATGGGATTGGGTGAGCTGATAAGACTTGCGAAAGGACCAGAGCCGGACGAGTAGCCGCCGTGTAAAATAGTTTCAATTTCCCAAGAGAGGGAAAAGATTTTATTGAATTCTTGATTGTTGTTGAGTTCATTGCTGGTGAGGTTGGGCCAGGTATTGACTGTGGCTATAGATAGTTTTTGTAAGTAAATTTCCAGGGCCGCGGCTAGAGCCGTGGAAAAGGAGCTGGAAGCGGACAGTCCGCAACCCGGCGGCGCCTCATGGATGACATTAATCTTGACGCCCGTGCGCCTGCCGGCCGAGCGCAGATGTTTTTTTACGAAATTAATAATTTTTTGTTGGGTTGGATAATTGGCAATCGGATAATCCTCAAATGCTTTTTTTGACGGAGTAAAATTTTTAAAGTACGCAAATTTCGGATTTTCATCCAAGCTGGGTTCAAGACCGATATAGGTGCGCAAAGGAAGATTTTGTTTGACTGCCAAGCCGCTATAGAGCACGCAGTACTCCCCGGCCCAAAAAAAGTTGCCCGGGGCTGAACAAACAATGGGGCAACGGGAAAAGAGGTCTTGATAGATTTCGAGAAAGGCTTTTTGCAATGACTGGCTGTTGGCGGTGAGGCGATTGGCCATAGTTATTATTCAGTATAGAAGAAATTGAGTTAAACAAAAACCCGCCTCATGGGCGGGTTGGAATCAGGCCGCTTGTTTATTCAAAGTCTTTATACAATTAGTGCAAATTAGTTTACGGATTAAACCGACTTTAAACTTTTGCAAATTAATTTTTTGCAACCGTTTGGAAGCAATGTTGGAGTGCGACCGGGTGTTAGCTGTTTGCGAACCGCGGGCACAGATATCACAGATGCGAGACATAGATGTTATAGGTAGTTAACAAAATAACTCGTCTAATATAGCATATTGTTTTTAACGCGTCAATGGGCTATAATAGGGAACAATTGACATTTGACTACTGACAATTGACTTTAAGAGGGTGTATGGTCAAATGTCAATTGTTAATTGTCAAATGTTTTGTTTATGATACTCAATTTACTATTCTCCCAACCTAGCTTATTTTTCGTCTGGCTCCTGGCCATTGTTTACGGCATTACGGTCCACGAATTTGCCCATGTTTTGGCCGCGCGTTTGCAGGGCGATGACACAGGCGAGCGGATGGGGCGGTTAACCTTAAACCCTTTGGCGCATCTTGATGGCTTTGGCTTGGTGATGCTATTGGTGGCCGGTTTTGGCTGGGGCAAGCCGGCGCCGTATAATCCGTATAATTTAAAAAACCAAAAATGGGGCGAGGTGATTGTGGCCATGGCCGGGCCGCTTTCGAATTTAATTTCTTTGGTTATTTTCGGCCTAGTTGCCAAATTATTGCTCCCCAGCTTGGGAGTGGAGAATTTATTAATCCAATTCCTGACTTTTTTGGTGATGATTAATATCGTGCTCTTAGCTTTTAATTTGATCCCCATTCCGCCACTCGACGGCTCAAAAGTTTTGTTTGCCGTGCTACCGGATAAATACAGCCATATCAAAGCCTATTTATCGAGCCATGGGCCATGGCTGTTATTGATACTGGTGGTGGCTGATAATTTTTTGGGCATCAATATCTTTGGTCATTTGTTTAATGTCTTTTTC
>CAYILY010000030.1:0-295 GCA_964364395.1 uncultured Gammaproteobacteria bacterium
TGGGCTGGGAGTTGGTTTTGGCTGATCCGCAGCAAATTTGGTATTGGTTTATTTTAGTGCTTGCCAGTGGCGGCTTACTGTCTTTTTCGGTTAATTTTAACCTCCCTTGGCGCCGGGCTTGGGCGGATCGAGTGTCATTTATGGTTTTATTGGTCAGCGTGTTTTGGTGGTTGTTATGGCTGGATTATAGTTACTTTAACTATGTTGTACCGGTTATTTTTTGGCTTTTAACCGTCCTTTTATTGCGCTATACCCCCGGCCGCGAATTGGAAATTTTGCCGCCTTCGCTCCGCTT
>CAYILY010000030.1:305-8400 GCA_964364395.1 uncultured Gammaproteobacteria bacterium
TTGGCCTGCAGTTTTTTTGCCAGCAGTTTAAGCTTTGGCCTTGTGACGGTTTTGGGCTACCCCCTTTATTTGGTGTTGATAGTATTTCTTTTGCTTTTGGCTTTGCCCACTTGGGCGGCCACGATTTATTTGCGCCAGCTGGGCAAAAATTGGCTGTTGAGCTATTTGTTTTTATTGCTGGTTTTGGCGGAATTTTTTACAGTTCTGGTCTGGCTGCCGTTCACGGAAATTACTTTGGGCCTGGTTTTAACCATTGTGATTCTGGCTTTTTATGATTTATTGAAATATTTCGTAAAGCCGGAATTAACCGTGCGCCGGATTATTGTTAAAAAAATTATTGTTTACGCGGTGTTTCTTATTTTGGTTTTGGCTTCCACGCCGTGGTTATAAAAAACCGGATTTCGAGGCAGTTCTCGAAATCCGGGATAATGTTTGGCGCTTAGGCCGCTTCCTCGCTCGGCGATTTTTCGCTTTGCTGGAGCTGGAATTTGGCTCCCAGGCTCAAGGCCGCGGCCCAGACTGATGCTTTAAGCAACAAGCCAGGCAGATCATCCCTAAGCATGGGAATTATGCCAGCTAAAATGCAGGCATCTTGCAAAACTTTCTTGGCCTTGCCTAGCTGGTTGGCGCCATGTTTTTGCAACACTGCTTCCGTGTGGTAGGCGGCTTGGGACACTATATCCAGAGCCGTCATGCCCAAGACCCACCAGAACGGCAGGATGTTCTGCGCGTATAACGCCCAGAGCCAGGAAAGGACAATTAGCTTATCCACGGCTGGGTCGAGGATCCGGCCGTGTACTCCATCTTCTTTGTTGGCGCGCGCCCAGGCGCCGTCAATCCAGTCCAAGAGCGCGGCCAATAAATAGAGCCACGGATTATTGGTTATGTAGGCCAGCCCGGCTGGCACCAGGCGGCTTAAGGTGATTTGGTTGGCCGTCAGATTTGGCCACCGGTGCTTGAGTTTTATTAAGCTGGGATGGAGATAGTATGTTTCAATCAGCTGTTTCATCGCTATCCTCCGCAGGGTGTGAAGGTTCGTTAGGTTTTTTGTTTAGTAATTTTGGGTTAGGCGAGAATTTTTTGTTGCGGATTTTCCAAGTGCCCACATAGCGGCCAATGCCTTGGCCGTCGCGTTTGATTCGGCGGCGGGTGGATTTTTGCGACCAAACCAGCAGGCTGTCGAAGTTGATTTTATAGCGATTGCGGACAATCACATAATGCAACTCCCCGTGCCGCAGAGCGGTTCTAATGGTCCGTTCGGTAATGCCAAAAAGATTGGCAGCTTGGGAAATTGAGACTCTGATAGGTGCTTCCTCGATACTCATATTTTATTTTCCGGAATATTCCGGAAGTTAAATTACATTTTTATTATACATTAGCCAAAAAATAGCACAAGTGGAATTTCCGGAATATTCCGGAAATTCAGGCTATAAAACACTTGTAAAATTTGGCTTATATTAGTAATTTATTGGTTTATTGCTATACTAATTTGTAATACTTTTCCACAGCCCACGTCTTACTATATGAACAGCAATTTTAATGACAAATTTTTAATACTAGCCACCCAAGCCGGAGATGAAGAGGCTTTTGGCAAACTATACGACAAATATTCCAGACAAATTTATCGGTTTATTGTTTTTCGCTTAAATAG
The DNA here is from genome assembly GCA_964364395.1 of uncultured Gammaproteobacteria bacterium. GTDB lineage: Bacteria > Patescibacteriota > Patescibacteriia > UBA2169 > UBA2169 > CAYILY01. The sequence continues at coordinate 1,957 of CAYILY010000030.1, forward strand.
CCGCGAGGATGCCAATGATCTAACTTCCGAGGTGTTTTTGAAGGCTTGGCAGTATCTTATAAAAGATCATAAAAACATTGATAATTTTCGGGCCTTTTTGTACCGCTTGGCCGGCAATCTGGTTATAGACCATTACCGCCAAAGCGGGCGCCAAGTGCAGGCTTTGGACGAAAATGTTTGGAATCAAATTATTGATGAAACTTATAACCTAGAAGACCAAATCCGCAAAAAAGAAGATTCCCGGCTGATAAAATTGGCCATGGATAAGTTAAGCCCAGATGAGCGCGAATTGCTGGTAATGCGCTACATAGATGATTTAGATATCAAAGAAATCAGCCAAATATTAGATAAAACTAGCGGAGCCGTGCGTGTGGCTCTGCACCGCGCCATTAAGGCGCTTAAAGGATTAATTTGAAAGATGGATTCCGGATCAAGTCCGGAATGACAAATATGTATTTCTATAAGTATAAAAAACTAATGCGCAATTTGGGGCAAAGCGCGGTTATGCCGGTAAAATCCCAAATTGAAGGCAAAAACCGGCTTCTGCGGGAAATTTGCGGTTCCAGCGAGTGGAAGCAGGCGGTTTTTTATACCCAGCCCCAGATGGGCTGGAATTGGCAAGGTGTTGGCGCTATAGCAATGGTTTTAGTTGTTGCCTTGGGCGGAGGATCACTGGCTACTATCAGCAGGGCTAAGGCCAGTTTGCCGGGTGACGCGCTTTATGGAGTTAAAATTACTATGGAAAAAGCCCAAATAAGCTTGGCTTTTTCCCAGGAAAAACAGGCGGAATTAGAGATGTCTTTTGCTTCCAGCCGTTTGGATGAAGTGGATAAATTAATTGTTCAAGATGGCGACACCGGCCAAGTGGCGACAAATGTTAGCCAGGCGATGGCGCATTTTAATAATAGCCTGGACTCGGTCCAAAAGAAGTTAAATATTGCTAAATCAATGCCTGATCCCAAAGACGCGAAATCTTTGGCCGTAGTGGTGGCTAAAGCCGGATCCGATGAATCATTAGTTAAATTACAAGGTAAAATTGCTAATATTGAGAAAAAAATTGATCAAATAACGATAAATGAAGCCACCATCAAAGAAGCTAAGGTGGTTTTAGGCCAAGATGTCGCCACAAATATTGAAGGTTTGTCAATTATTAAAGAATCAGGTAAAAACCTTGAGGAAAAAGACCAGAATATCGAGGATGCCAAAAAGCTTTTAGATAATAAAGAATTAGTAAAATTTCAAGATATATTAGCAAAAGTCGAGGAAACTAAGGCTTTAGTGCAAACAACCCAGGACACTATAAATAACATATTAGATAAATAAATATATTTATTGTCAATAATAAACTCACCTATCCACAGATTTGCTATTAAAATACGCTTGTTTCAAAAAGTAGGGTTTGCTATAATAAATATTGACAATTAAAGGAGAACTACTGTATATTAGATGTCACATGTAACGGAACCAAGGTTTGTTCCGTCCTATTAATTAGCTAGTAAAAAACTTCATCTTGAACCAAGCAAGCAAGAATTATTCTTGTTTGTTAGGCTCAGGATGAAGATTGTAATATTATTAATAAAACTCAATTTCTGGCCGGTCGCCAGGAATTGTAAAAAGGAGACCAAACATGAGTGACCTCATTAAACACTCTAAAAAGGCCCTGTCGTATGTTCTAACCGTTACTACAATGGTTTGGAGCATTGGCTTATTCGCTATTCCCGTGGCCACCCAGGCCGCGGCCGGTGATTTAGTCAAAACGCCAGGCAATCCAGCGGTCTATTTAGTGGACGCGGACGGTGTGACAATTCACCCTTTCCCGCACGCTAATGTCTATACTTCCTGGGGCTTCCCAGCGAATTTTAGTTCGGTGATCAGCACCGATATCTCTGGATTTAAAGTCGGGAACGATGTCGAGTTCCGCGACGGTTCATTAGTCCGAACCCTTGAAAACCCAGCTGTATACTTTAAATCCGCGGGCAAATTGCTCCCGGTGGTATCAGCCAATGTTTTTGAGACTTTAGGCTATAACTACAACAATATCACTTGGTTGCCAGCGTCATTTATTGACAAGTACACCAAGGGTGCGACTTTAACCTCCACCACTACCCATCCAGATGGCACATTAATTAAATACGCCAATTCTTCTAAGCTTTACCTTTTACAGGGTGGCGTAAAGAAAGAATTTGCTTCTACAGATGTGGCCAAGGTGAATGGCTATGCCGCTATTCCGGTGATTACGGTTCCAGCCTCTGAAACTTATTCCGATGGCGCTAAAATCGTCGTTAAAGAGTCTTCTTTGACGGTTCCGACGGGCGTGGGCACGGCTCCGGCTTCTACCACTCCTCTGGGCTCTACCCAGCCGGTGGGTTCTGGTTTGAGCGTGAGCTTGGCCAGCGACACTCCGGTTGCGGCTTCGATTATTGATGACAGCACTTTGGCCACCACAGCTGGTGGGGCGCAAGCTTTTGTGCCTTTCACCAAAGTGGCCTTAACCGCCGGTTCTGATGGCGCGGTCAAAGTGACCGGCATCAAATTCAAGCGCGGCGGCATTTCGTCTGACGCGGACATGGGCGGCCTGTATCTCTATGACGGCAATGATGTGGGTTCGAACTTTATCGCCCAAAGCACTAACTTCACGACTGGCGTTGTGACCTTTACCAAGTCAACTGGTTTAGTGACGGTTCCAGCCGGCACAACTAAATACTTAATGTTGCGCGGTGATCTTTCCGGCGCCACTGGCTCGGGCAAGACTATCAGCTTCCAGGTAGCCAGCGCGTCTGACATTACTACCGACAAAGCCGCTGTTTCCGGCAGTTTCCCGCTCCAAGGCAACACTATGAGCGTGGCGCAAGCCGCTGATCTTGGCATTGTGACTGTGGCCAATGTTTCTCCGGCGGCCGCGGCCTCGGTTAACCCGGGCACCATGGCTTATGAAGGTTGGCGTTTCAGCTTGGTCTCGACTGACCAGGACATGGAAGTCCGTTACTTGAAGATTGCCATGACTGGTTCAGCTGCCAAGACTGATCTTAAGAACTTTAAGCTCCAAGTTGGCGGCGTGGACATTGCCCCAACTGTGGCTGAAATGACTGATGACCGGGAAATTATCTTTAATTTCACCACTCCTTATGTCATTACCAAGGGCTTAACCAAGAATGTCAGCTTAATCTTTGATGTGGTATCCGGCTCCAGCCGCACTATCCACTTACAGATTCAGAACATCTATGATGTTAATGTGTTTGATAAAGAGTATAAAGTGACGACTAAGATTAACCAGGCCGATAGTTGGACCACGATTGAATCGAACAGCGCCACTACCAATACTTCCATTAACTCCGGTTCTTTGACTATCAGCAAGTCCACCGATTCCCCGACCGGCAATGTGGCGGCTGGCGCCACCGGCGTTGTTTTGGCCAAGTTTGAACTTAAGGCCACTGGTGAAGATATTAGAATCAACTCTTTGCCGGTTATTTCGGTGGTCACCAGCGATAACGACATTGACAACGGCAAAGTTTACTTTGATGGCGCCCAAGTCGGATCCACCGCAGATTTGACTGATGCCGCGGCCGTTACTTTCAGCTTTGGCGTCAGTGTGGTGATTCCGGCCGGCAAGACCAAAGTTTTGGAAATCCGCGGCGATATCAAAGATGTTGATGGCACTAACCATGATTCTGGCGACTTAATTGCCATTACTTTGAATGCCGGTTCTTCCAATGCGCGCGCGCTTTCTTCTTCCACAGCTATTTCGACCGGTTCGGTCACCAGCAACACCTTAACAGTGTCCACTGGCACCTTATCTGTCACTGAGAACGCGTCTGTGGTTGATGCCAGCGCTTCCACGCCGACCGGCGTGTTAGGCCAGCAAAATGTGAGAATCGGTTCGTTTGTGGTTTCCGCCGGCGCTGGTGAAGGCGTGACAGTCACGCAAATCACCATGACTGACGACGTAGCCGCCACGGCTGGTTCTTCCTTGGCTGATACCTTCTTTAACTTGCGTTTGCAATCCGCGGGCCCGGCTGATGCTAACAGTAATTACGCTGCTGGCGCGGCCATTGGCCAAACCGTCGGCACCTTGACAGATACTGAAGATACGACCTATAACTTCACGCCATCTCCGGCCTTGAAGCTTGGCAAGTCGCAACAGATTATTATTGATGTGTATGCTGATATTTTGAGCTCGGCCTCTGGTACACAGCTACGCACCGTCAATGATGATACATCTGGCGTTATCTATCCTTCAACTGTCACGGCCACGGGCAATGATACTAGTTCTTCCGCTAACGGCACTATGGCTGCTGGCTTGCAGAACTTATATATTGCTTCATCCGGCACTTTGACGGTTGAGAACGTGCCAGGCTCGAGCCAGGTGCGGGCCAACATTGTTTATGAGAATCAGGTTGATGTTGAGCTCTATAAGTTCAAGATGGTGGCCTTAACTGAAGCGGTTGATGTTACTCGCTTCATAATTAGCGACGCGATTGTGTCAACAACTTATGGCGCTACTTCTGCTAATGGTGTCGCCACTTCAACCATCTACAACTTCAAATTATATGATGGGACGACCTTGATCGCCGGACCCAAGTCTTTAACCGCCAGCTCTACTCCAACCAATGGCGGCTACATTGACTTTAACCTGGGCGGCGCCACGCCTTATCGCGTGAACGTTGGCACTGAAAAAGTTATTACCTTAAAAGGCACAATCAGCGCTTGGCCGTCTATTTCCTCGGGTTCGACCCATACCTTCTCCTTGCAAACCAATCCAGTAGGAGACGCGGCCGCGACTCGAGCGGTTACGGCTCGGGGCGTTGGTTCTAGCACGGCCTTGAACGGTCCGACTGCCGTTGGAACCGGCAATGCGATAACCGTCCGGCGCGCTTACCCAGTTCTGGAAAAGCTGGCTTTAGCCTCGAACACTTTAGCCGGCGGCTCTACCAGCCAAAAGCCGGTGGCTAACTTCAAAGTGACGGCTGTAGGCGGGCAAGTTCGCTTAAAGAAGATGACCTTCCAAGTGGCTTGGACTGATACCACCACTTCGACCAACCTGTCTTTGAGCAACTTCAAGCTTTACCGCAACGGTTCGTTGATGGGCACAACCGAGTATGTTATCTTTGATGGCACTGGTACGGCCGCGGGTGATGAATTATCCCCCAGCGGTACGGCCACGCTTACCTCGGATGGCTTCTCCAACACCAACGGCCGCTCTCCAAACTCAACCAGTACTTTTGCAACAGTTCTGTTTGGTTTGCAGAGATCTGATATCGATGCCAGCGGTGCTAGCGGTGATACCGGCAGCGGCGAAGAAGTCATTGCCGCCGGTTCATCCAACACCTATGAGCTGAAGATTGACGTGGCTAACGCCCATACGGGCGCCAGCACGGATAGCGACTCAATCACAGTTACGCTTTTGGGCGACGATACCCAGACCCAGCCTTTGACCAGCAATATTGCTGAGCATACCGGCCCTTATGACTATCGCAACGGCGTTATTGCCTTAAATAGCGTAAAGACCTATCGTTTCATTTGGTCTGACTATTCAGCCAATACCAATGATCATAGTTCTAGCTTCCTTGCGGTAGGCGGCGGCACTGGCAGTGATTGGGCATATGGTTACCAGGTACCATCCGGCACTAACCAGGCTAGCTATATCCCGCTTGACGCTTGGACAATCTCCAAGTAAGTTACTTTGATATTCTGATCTAAGTACTTACGAGCAAAAACGTTACCCCCATCCGCCGAATCGGCGGGTGGGGGTCGTTTTTTATCCTATTTTCTGATAAGATTACAGTGTCATCGCGACCGACAGGAAAAATAGATGTTGCCTCGACGCCAGGGAGAGGCCTCTTATATTAATAACTAACCACATATAAGGGTTCCCTCCTTGGAGTCGGGAAAACAGGCAAGTCACTTATCTATGAGCATGATCACATCCTCTAAACTAGTAAAAATATCTAAACTTTTGCTCTATGCCACGGCGGTTTTGCCTTTTGTGCTGATGGCGCGGTTTTCTTTTCCTTATGTGACGGTGCGGACCGCCATTTTTCGCATCATCATCGAGCTCGTCGCCATTATTTTGTTTTGGCTTTATTTACAAAATAAAACCAGCGGGCAGAACTGGAAAAAAACTTATTTGTTATGGGTATTCAGCGCATTATTGGGCGTGGAGTTATTAGCCGCTATTTTTGGCCAGTCTTGGCGCACGAGTTTTTTTTCTGATCTGGAACGGATGTGGGGGGTCTTTACGGCTGCCCACTTATTAGTTTTTTATTGCCTACTGCGGGCTTGGTTTAAGGAGAAGGATTGGATTTATTTTTTCCGCGTTTCGTTGGTGACCAGCTTGCTGGTTAGCGTCTATGGCATTATTCAACACTTTCCGGGCGCATTCGGCATCTATGTATTTGAGGCCGGCGCCGGCCGTATCCCGTCTACCTTAGGCAACCCAACTTATGT
>CAYILY010000031.1:0-7937 GCA_964364395.1 uncultured Gammaproteobacteria bacterium
TCGCTGGCAATGACCACCCTAAATTCATTAAGTGGCGCGGCCGGGGCCGGGGATGCGGACACCAAAACCACAATTGCGTCAGCCGCCAGTTTATTGCCGGCTTTGCTGGCGGTGATTTGCAATTGATCGCCAATATAGAAGCGCGACCGGTCAAACCTTTGTCCGCTGTAGGTGATAGGGGTGTTGTCGGACAGGCTGGTAGTGATTTTATTTTGCGTGTCTTTTTCGATAATTACCAAAGAATCCGCCTTGATTTCTATTAGGACGCCGGTATAAGATAGTGCGGCTTGGTTATCATCGGGCGAATTATTGCTACTGCCTTGGTTGTTTTGTTTTTCGCGCTGAGCCTCAATGTTTTTTAGGAAATCATCCGTTGCCGTGCCGGCCATTTTATTTTTAGAAAGAATCACAAATATTGCAACAATCATTAAGGCCGCGGCAATGGTAATGCCAGCGATAACCATTATTTGCTTGCCATTACTTTGGCCGTTTTGGTTTTTATAATCAAATTTGGACATAGTCTATATTTTATTGTGTGATATAATATAAGCGACCCGAATCTACGAATTCATCCGAATGACTCGAATAAAGATTCGGATAATTCGGATGTTAATTAGGGTTATTCGGATCGCTTGTATTATACCACAATGTATCTCTTCAGAACAAAAATACTATCTCTATTATTATTAGCCTTTTTAATAGCACCCTTGCGCGTTAACGCGGCTTGTAATTTTCACAACATCAATGGTTTTGTTTGGGCTTATACTATTGGTTGGATTTCTTTGTCCTGCCAGAACACCAATCCGCCCATTGATTATGGGGCTGATATTAATTTTGACGCCGGCCCGACCGCACTGATGTCCGGTTATGGCTGGTCTTCTAATGTGGGCTGGGTCGATTTTCAGCCCAGCGGGCCTTATCCGACAGCGCCCAACCACGGCGCTTTGTTTACGCGCACCGCCGGACCAGCTACTTCCACAGTGGGCACCATTACCGGCTGGGCTAAGATTGATTCCTTGGGCGGCAATGGCTGGATAAAATTAGGGCCATTGGATATTGGCGGAACGGACTATGGCGCGCAGATTGGTTCTAACCGCGCTTTTTCCGGATGGTCATGGAGTGGGGGTGATAATTTGGACGCTGATGCCGAGCCGGAACGCGGGTCAGGGTGGATTCATTGGCAGGGCGATGAATATGGCGGCGGCGCGGCGGCGCGCTGGTTTGAAACTTTGTATGGTGATATTTATTCGGGCGGCAATATTGGCGCTATTTTTTCGCCCCCAGCGGCGCGCTATAGCGCTACTTATTTGATCCAAGCCAATGGCACCATTGATCCGGTGACCATTACTAGCAATGCCGGCGGCGGCGCGCCGTATGTTGATGATAATTTTGGAGTTTTGAATTTGCCCCAAGAATCGAATTCTTACCGCGGATCTTTGGGTAATTTAGATAGAACCGGGATATTGAACGGCTATTATGGCGCGGTCACAACCTATGCGGGCGACAATACTAGTTCGGGAACTTTGGGCACCAGCTTGGTTTTGGGTGGAAAAATTTACCATTACACTGGAAATTTAACCATCGACAGCGCCATTACTTTTAATAAAGGCGCGGCTAGCCAAAAAGGCAGTGGCACAATTATTGTGGATGGTAATTTATTAGTAAACGCTAATATTGATTACGAGGCTGGCGCGGTGGGCAGCCGGATTGACAATTTACCCTCTGTCGCTTATTTGGTTAAAGGCAATGTGGCGATTGATCCAGCGGTTACTTCTTTGTCCGGCGTGTTTTTCAGCGAAGGCGCGGCCGGCATTACGACCGGCACTACTGGCGCGCGGGAGACGGACGCGGCTTTAACGGTTAAAGGCATGCTGATTGGCCAGAAAATTACTTTTGAGCGCTTGTTTGTGGGCGCTGATAACACGCCCTCGGAGCAAATTACTTTTGACGGCCGGGCCGTTGTTAATCCGCCGCCGGGTTTGGTAGATATGGTTAAGGGTTTGCCAACTTTGCGTGAAGTCAGCCCATAGATTGACAAAAAATACAAAATATACTAGCATAAGGACAAATCAAACTTGCCCTTCAACCAATACAAACCCCATGAGGAAAATGGCCTATGGAGGAATTTTTGTAATTGAGAAATGGTTCCGTTCCGTTCACGCACCATCACCTCTCTACAAAGGAGGAGTGCCATGCGACATATTCGCTTGCTTCTCGGCCTGCTGTGTCTGCTTTTTGGCTTCACCGCCAACGCCAAGGCCGGGACCAACATCGAGGTCACTTCGACTTATGCTTTTGATGTCTTGACTGACGGTAACCGTTATGCCTTGGGCACGGTCACCGTTGGGCAGGTTACTACGGTGAATCTGACCCTGCGTGATGTCATCAGCACCGCCAATCGAGTTACTGGTTCCATCGTCGGCACCGATGGGGTGACTGTGGGTGGAACCACGGTCTCACCCGGGACCGCGGCCGAATTTGCGGTGACCGGGCCGACAAGGGGGACCATCAATCTGGCTTCGACCGCGGAGGGCCTGAAAGCTTCATTTTCCGGCACCGGCGAGGCTATAGTCAAAGACGGGTCTATAAACCTGACTCTGTCGGTCAAACCGCTTTTGGCCGGCAACCTGACTGTCTTGATCAGCTTCAGTCAAACACTCGTGGGCGATGAGGCGTATTTCTATTTCACCCTGACCGCGGTTTCCCCGCCGCCCAAGCCGCCCCCGCCTCCACCCATCAAGCCCTATGTCCGGGTATTATTCGATCAGCCGGACCTGTCCGGCGCGGTCATCCGTGTGCCCGCCCACTTAATCTGGGGCGGCGACTCTCCGAAGTGGGAGTTAGATCGCGACTTCGCCAAGATCAAGTGGGCCAAAAACGGCCTGGTGGTCGCTATAGGGAAGGATCCCTGGCTGGAGGTGGCGAGCGGCGATACGATCACTGTGTCTGCTGTCAGCACGGACGGCGTCATCTACACTTCCGCGCCGGAAGTGTTCCGGGTGGTGTCTTTCTCGCCGCCGCCGGCTTTTGACCCGGGTGACAGTGGCTATCACCCCAAGCCGAAGCCGCGGAAGACAAATCAGGCCAGCGGTTTGACCAAGACTGCCACTAAGGTTGGCAGTAGGCGGGGCAAACCCGTGGCCGTGGAGAGCGCTACCTGGGGTGAGGTCAAAAATATGGAGAGATGACCACCCCCTAACCCCCTCCTCAGTAGAGTAGGGGACTAAGACAGGTAATAGCCAGCTCATTGTGAGAGCGTTGAGTTTATTCTTGACTCAGCGCTCTTTTTTATTACTTAATGTTAGGCTGCCTGTGCACAAAAGTTTTGGTAGTTTTGGAGATTTTGTTGTATAATAACCGCAATGTTTATATCAAAACAAAAATATTATTTTTTTCTGTTGATTTTGTTATTCCCATTTAGTGTTAAAGCGGCTTGGTCCGAACCTACCCAGGCGCCAACCGGTGGCAATGCCGCGGTGCCGATTTATTCTGAAGGGTCGGGCCAGACACTAAATGGCACTTTGCACGTGGATCCAACTGCCACTAACCCCACCTCTTTGCAGGGGAGCGGCTCGACAAATGGCATTCAAGGCAACAGCGTGGGCAACGGTTTATTTGGTAATTTAACGGCTAATGGCGCGGCTGGCGGACGATCAGTTTATGGTTTGGCCGTGGACGCCGCTGACTACGGTTTATATGCCAGCGGCGGTTTGGGCCTGGGCGTGGCATCCGGCGATATTTGGTTTTTACAGCAAGACCAGGGCATTGCCTGGCCGCGGGAATCGGACGGAGCGTCTTTATATGGCGTTTATGTGACTAATACCGGCGAACTGCAGGTGCGCGGCCATGGGGCGGGCATAAATTTTATGGATCAAAACACGGCTTCGCGCCTGACGGTAAGCGAGGCTGGAGCCGTGAATGTGGTCAATGGCCCTTTAACCGTAGGCGGAACCGCGGTTTGTTTGTCTAATGGGGCTAATTGCCCGCCCCCGCCCCCCCCGCCGCCCGGCTCCAGCTTATGGCTTCCTAATGGCAATGATATTTATCCCAACTTCAGCGGAGATGTTAAGTTAAATCATGGACTTTTCTTTAATGGTGATACAGCCCCTCAAGCGGTGATTGATTTTGATCCTTATCAGGGCAATTTAAATAATTATTTTTTGATTAGAAGTGGTGTTAGCGCGACCTATGGAGAAAGAAACCATTTTCGGATTGATCGTAATAACGATATTTATTTAGGCGGAAACACTTATTTTGGAAATCAAGATGTGACGTCATTGAGTCCAATTAATTATGGCTTAGCTATAAAATCTGGCGATATTTATATACAAAACAATAAGTCGATCCGGCTGGATGATGTTTTGAATAATACTACGGTTTTGATTGGTAATTACTTGGGCGGTGGCGCCGGGTTTGATTATGGCACAAACAAAACTGCCAGCTTGGCTGTTGAGGGAGATGTCAAAGGCAATCAACTTTGCATAAAAGAAGACTGCAAAAACAGTTGGGCCGGCATTGTCCAAGGCGGGGGTGGGGCTTATTGGACTTTGTCGGGCAACGATCTTTTTCCTAACAATAATAACTATAACGTGGGTATAGGCAACAGCGCGCCGGGCGCTTATAAATTGAACGTAACCGGCGATGCCAATGCCACGCGGCTTTGCATTGGCGGAGACTGCCGACCGGCTTGGCCGGATGCCAGCGGGTCAACCGGCTGGAACGATGTGGGCGCGACTGTGCAACTAGTGAACAGCGCAGACGCGGTTAATGTCGGGCAGATACTTAACTCAGCCGATCCAAGTAATTTTTATATTAATGGCCAAGGCAATGTGCAAATTAGGCTTGACACTGACGGTGGCGGCAGTTATCAGTTTAAAATAGTCAATGATCAGAATAATACTATTTTTTCGGTTGACGAATTTGGCAATATAAGCAATGCCACTAATATCAAGGTCAGCGGCATAGGCAGTACTTTTAATGGCGCTGTTTCTTCTGTTCCCTTGGCGGTTAAAACTGGCACCAATGGGCTTCGTGTTGAGTGCAGTCTGGTCGGTTGTGGTAATAATTTAGATCTTGAAGTCAAGAGCGTGGCCTATGGGGCAATAAAAACTAGCGACGGGAGCGGTGTTGGCACGGCTTTAATCTTACAACCCAATCCCTTTGCCGGCATAAACGGCGGCAAGGTGGGTATTGGCACTACCGCCCCTAACGGTTTACTACATCTTAAGACTAATACCGGCAACGCGGAATTTGACATCCAAAGCGCCGGCAGTCCGTATTGGGCCATTTATCAGGATGACACCACTGATGAATTAAGATTTTGGAATAATAATATAACCAATAATAAAAATGCTTTGACTTTTAACGCGACATCCGGCGATGTGGTTGTGAATAATGCCTTAGGGGTTGGAACTGTTCCGTCTTGGCGGCTTCATGTTTCGGATCTGGCTAACCAATATGCCGCGCAAATTGACGGCAATGTGATTATAACCAACAATAAATCTTTATGTTTAGACGGCGATTGCAAAAATGATTGGGGGCCGAATACGGCGACGCAGCAGCGGGTTCGGGTGCCTAATCCGCCGGACGGGTCGGACATCAATTGTCCGGCCGGTTATGTGGTGACCGGTTTGCAAAACACCAGCCCGGAAACATATTTAATTTGTTCGAAGATGTGGTAGAATTAAATTTATTTATCAAACAAAATTAAACACACGCTTATGTCGCAAAAAGTTAAAACCACAATTTTAGTTGCCCTGGGTATTTTAATCGTTTTGTTTGTGATCGCGGCCCTGTCCGCGCCGGAGGCGGCAGATAAGAAGCCGCAGTCCTCTAGTCAGCCAGCCGCCGCGCCGCCGGCCAAACCTAATGAACCGCCCGCCCCGCCCGAATTCCAGACAAGCGAGCGGCGGTACGAGGTGGTGGCCGTGGTGGATAAAGACACTTACCGCGGCCGGGAACTGACCACGCAAGCGGAAGTGGAATTATTTATTCCCTCGGACGCCATAATTACGGCCGGTCAGCGCGATCGGATAGAAGTCGGCACGATTTTGACAGTGCAGAGATTCATGGAATTCACCAACGGCTTGGTGGCCGTGGATTTGAGCATTTCCACCAAGGAATAAATATTCGTTTATGGAAACAAAAAACACTAAAATTTATGGACTTTTGGGGGCGCTGGCGGCAATATTTTTATTGACCGGTTTAGCGGCTTTTTGGCCGGCACCGCCCGCGCAGGCGGCTTGCGACAAAGTCGGCCAGAGATATTGCAATGGGAATTATGTGATGGAATATTATTCCAAATTCGGTACTTGCCAGAGCAAGATAGTGCAAACCTGCACTTATGGGTGTTCCAATGGCGCTTGCAATAGCGCGCCAGTCTGCTCTGACGACGGCTCGACTTGCAATTACAGCGATTCGTGCGACACCACGGGCACCAATAACTGTGGAGTAGAAGTTTCTCGTTGCAATCGCACAACTGCGACTAACGCGAATTGGAGTGGATGGACCGACACCAGTTCTTGTACGGCAGACTGCGGCGGCGGGACTAAAACCCAGTCCCGAACATGCATCGGCACGGCTTCGTGCGGCGGCTCCAACAATTGTACTGGCAGTTCTACGCAAACCGTCAGCTGTAACACACAAGCTTGCACCTGCACGGTGAGGAGCGTTTGCAGCGACGCTAACACGGTTTATACTCGCAACAGTGATTGTTCAACATCTTATCAATCTTGCCAGTACGGCTGCTCAAACGGCGTTTGCAATTCCGCGCCGGCCTGCACGCCCGTGAACGGCGCCTGCGGCACTAATGCCACTAATTGGAGCGCCGGATCGTCTTACTACACCGGCACATTCTGTAGCGCCGGCACAGTCAGCCCGTCTAATCCGGCTTTTCCGGTTCAGGGCGGTTCCACTACTTGGAACTGCAATGGTAACAGCTGCGGCTCCAGCGTGTCTTGCACGGCCTATCGCAAATTGCCCGCGCCAACTGTGGGTGTATCTCCGACTACGGTGGCGTCCGGCGCCAATGTGACTTTTTCTTGGAGCGCGATTACTAATGCGTCTTACTACAACATTCAATACCGCCGCGACGGCAACTGGGGCAGCTGGGTGAACGTGGGCAGCAACACCAGTACCAATTATAGCGCCTCTGGCTTGAGTCAAAGCATTGCGGCCCAAACCCAGGCTTGCAACCAAACCACGGGCTGCAGCCTGACCAGCAATACCGCCACCGCCACCATCGCGCCCGTGCCCACGGCTGACATTAAAGCCAATAGCTCGGACGGACCGATCAGCATTAATTACAACACCAGCGCTAATTTAACTTGGAGTTCAACCAATGCTTCGTCCTGTTCCGTCAGTCCGGGCGGCTGGACCGGAACTTACGGTCCAGGCCAGTCAACCGGCAATCTCACCTCATCGCAAACTTATACCCTATCTTGCAGTGGTACCGGCGGCACGGCTAATCCCAACAGCGTGACCGTCAATGTGGCGGCTCCGAACTTGATTATTGATGGCTTTACGGCTTCGCCCTCGACCGTCACCGCCCCGTTGAGCGGGGTGGATTTCACCGTCAGCGTGGGCGGCAATGCCATTGGCAGCATCATCTACCAGATAGATTGCACCAACAATCGCTCTTATGAGCGGGATATTTCCAGTAACAGCAATCCTTACACAATTGCGGATGCTTGCGATTATGCGGGCGGCGGCAATTACACGGTCAAAGCCGCGGTCACGCGCAGTGGAGTGACAGTCAGCCAAATTTTAACTTTGTCCATCAGCCACCAGCCGGTGACCGCGGACATTAAAGCCCAGTATGGCTCGAATCCGGCCTCCGACACGCCGATTAATGTGCCGGTGGGCGCTAATTTTACTTTATCTTGGACAGCCACGGGCGCTACTTCATGCCGCACCGGCTCGGGCGGAACTTGGGCCTC
>CAYILY010000032.1:0-7932 GCA_964364395.1 uncultured Gammaproteobacteria bacterium
ATGTTTGGCATTTATTTGTTATCCAAGCTGATAATCGGGACGGGCTAAGGCAGTGGCTTTTTACAAAAGGCATAGAAACAGGCATCCACTATCCGACGCCGTTGCATTTGACCGGCGCCTATGATTATTTAGGCTATAAAAAAGGGGATTTTTCCGAGGCAGAAAAAGTTCAAGCCCAAATTTTAAGCTTGCCTATGTATCCGGAAATACCCGATGAGGATATACATTACGTGTGCGATGCTATTAAGGAATTTTATGGAACCTAGAAAATTTAATAAAAGATTTAAAATTTTATTAAGCGTTGCTTTCCTGGTAATTGGCGTTGTTTATTCTTTGCCCCACTTAATTCGCGCGCACGAATTGGCCAGGCAAAGCCGGCCATATTTTGGCCGTACGCAAGCCGGCAGTTTTGACATGTTTAATGTGCTCGCCGCCCGTTATCAAGGATTGATTGACGGCGACGGCTGTCTTAAATACGACGATACTTACGAACATCAAGGCGGACCATCAGTTTGGCCATTACTTTCGGCGGCTATTTTCGCGCCATTTATGTGGCTGACTAAATCAGTTTCCACCACAATTATCATCACTGACGGGCTGTTTGCCATGTTGATTTTTGGCGCGTGGTTCTGGCTGTTTTCTCATTTGCTCGCGAACCGGCCAGCTGCCTTGTTTTCGGCGTTTATTTTGATGTTATTCCCCCAACTGCCACTTCTTATCCCGCCGTCGTCATTAGCCGAATTTAAGCAGATTATTAATCCTTGGTACGATGTTACTTATTGGCGGCGCGAAGCTTTTATCCCAGCGGCCGCGTTTTTTATTATGAGTATTTATTTTATACATCAACTAGTGGCCAAAATCGAATATAAACGCCGGCTGATAATTTTGGCTGGGGTATCTTATGGTTTGTTGTTTTATTTTTATTTTTATTTTTGGTCGTATATAACCGTAGTGCTCGGTTTATTATTTTTGGCAATGCTGGCCGTTAAACGCCAAGACGCGGCTTGGCGGATAGCCAGCGCCGGCCTAATTGGACTTTTGGTTTCAGGCTTATTTTGGCTCAACCAGTATGAATTAGCACAGTTGCCGCAGTATCAGGAGATCATTGAGCGCGGCGGGCTGGAGGTGGGCCGGGCTTTTAGGTTTAGTTTATGGAAGACTTACGCGTTATACGGGGGCATGGCCGGACTAGCGCTCTGGTTCGGCCGCCAACTCAAATCACAGCCCGCGTCAATCTTGGTAGCGGCGTTATTGGCAGCCAATATTATTGTTTTAAATATACAGCTTATTGCCGGGTTTAATGTCCAATCAGACCATTGGCCGACCCGCGTATTTTTATTGTCCGTCGGTATTAGCTGGGTGGTTATTGCTTATTATGTTTATCAGTATTTTGAGCCTTATTTGTCGCGGTTTAGGCGCATATTGCCGGTGCTGGGGATTATAATTTCAATAGCCTTGGTTAGCAATGTTGTTTATCGCCAATTTTCGGTTGAGCGAACACAAGCAGCTAAGTATACAGTGGATAATAGCTTGCTAAAAGCCTATAGCTGGATGACGGGCAATTTGCCCGCCGGTAGCGTGGTTGCCACGCCGGCGCTGGCTACCAATATAGATTTGCCCGTTTTCACCAATCACAAGCTTTTTATGGCTCGTTCCCAAACGAGTATCGCGAGTGAACAAGAAATTATCGAACGATTGTTGCTTGCGTATAAATTATTTGGCTTGGATTCTGGAGCTCTTGTCAAGGTATTGACAACGCCCCAGGGTACATTATATTTTTTTACCGCCCGTTATGAAAACCGGGCGTTGGATCGATACTTAGATCCAGAAAAATATCAGGATTTTTCGGTTCCCGGAGAATTATTGACCAGTATTTTATCGCAGTACCAGGAATTGTCTATGCCAGATAAGCTGCCCTACCGCCTTGATTATTTGTTTGTCGGCCCGGCCGAGCGCGAGTTGGGCGTAGCTGAGGCTGCAATGTCTGATTATAAGTTAGTGTATAATATGGAGGACATCAAAATTTATAAATATGAATGACACTATTAACCAGTATCAGTATGATGATTTAAAAACGCGCGGCCATGATCATTAAGAGGCCGCCAAATTTCAGATTATTTTTGATTATCTTAGGGGGAAAGAATCATTGCGTATTTTGAACGCTGGTTGCGGTTCGGGCGAACTTTCTTTTATGTTGGCGAACGCTGGCCATACTATAGTCGGTATTGATCCGGCCGCGGAATATATTGAATTGGCTAAGCGCCAGCTAGCGCCGGAATTTTCCAATCGTTGTATCTTTGCGGTGGACACAATCGAAGACCATAAGGCCAACTCGCTTTATGACTGCGCCATCGTAACCGACGTGCTGGAGCATATTAAAGACGATCAGGGAGCTTTGGCTAAACTTAGAGAATTGGTGCGCCCCGGCGGTTTGATTATAATCGCCGTGCCGGCCTTACCCGCGCTGTTTGGTTATCACGATGAGGCACTTGGACATTTCCGCCGCTATACCAAGCGCACACTCAAAGCGTTGATTCTGGCGGCTGGACTTAATTTGGAGCATAGCCGCTATTTTGGATTTAGTTTGCTGCCTATTGCTTGGCTTTATAGTAAAGTTTGGCGCCGGCCTTATCCGGTTGCCGCCGCTGGCCGGGCATCATTTTTAAACAATACCCTTAAATTTTTATTAGCGGTTGAACAAAGGGCGCACACTCCGCTCGGCACTTCATTAATTGCTATTGCCAGAAAACTCTAGCTTTTTTTATGGTTTAGTGGTATAAAATGGTGGTATGAAAATAGTAATTTTGGCGGCGGGCAAGGGCACGCGCCTGTTGCCTTTAACGCAGTCTACCCCTAAACCATTGCTGCGCTTCGGCGGACAGACCATATTGGACCACACTTTTAAGGCTTTGCCCGCTGCCATTGATGAGGCGGTGATAGTGATAAATTATTTGGGAGAACAGATAAAAGATTATTGCGGCGCGAGTTTTCATGGCCGACCAATCAATTATGTAGAAGGCCAAACCAAGGGCACGGGTTTTGATTTACTGGCCGCGCGCGCTTTTATTGCGGCCGGCGAACGGTTTGCCATTGCTTACGCGGACGAAGTTTTTAATGCTGATAGTTTAAAAAAATGTTTGCAACATAAGTATTCTTGGTTGTGTTTTCCGGTCGCGCCAGAGCGGGCGCGCCAGTCCGGTATTCCCACTTTGGATGAGTTTGGTAAGATAATCGGTGTAGTGGAGAAACCAGCTAATCCCGCGACTAATATTGTGCTTAATGGTTTTATGGTGGTGAACAGCGATATTTTTTCCTATAATCTTGTACCGCACCCCAATGGTGAATACTATTTAACCGATCTGATGGCGAATTTTATAAAAAATTACGATGTTTATGCAGTGGTTGTCCCGGAACAGCCCGGATTGACTAGGCCTGAGGATTTAGAAAATTTAAACAAGTATTATTAGAGATTAATTATGATTAGTGTTGTATTTCCAGCTTATAACGAAGAGGGCAACATCGCTGAATTGCACCGGCGCTTGGTGGGCGCGCTCTCGACCCTGAACACGCCGTTTGAGATCGTGGCGGTTAATGATGCCTCGCAAGACAAGACATTGGAAATTTTGCGCGGTTTGACGCCGATTAGAGCCGTCACATTGGCCAGCCGGTCCGGCCAGTCGTCGGCTTTGGACGCCGGCATCCACGCCGCGCGCGGGGATGTGATTGTCATTTTGGATGCGGATTTGCAGAACGATCCAAACGATATTCCCCGGATGTATCACAAGCTTAAAGCCGGCTACGACGCGGTGGTGGGTTGGCGGCAGGGCAGAAAAGATCCGCTTAGCCGCAAGATTTTCTCGATGGTGGCCAATATCGTGGCCCGCCGGGTGCTGGGGCTTTATATTCATGACCATGCTTGTGCTTTAAAGATGTTTAAACGGGAGTTTCTGGCGGATGTTCATTTATACGGAGAAATGCACGTATTTCTGGCCGCGATTTTACATTACCGCGGGGCGCGTTTAGCCGAAATGCCGGTAGCGCACCATGAGCGGCGATCCGGACTTTCCAAACACAATTTCATCAAAGGCATTAAAGATTTGGCCGATTTATTCACTATCCGTTTTTTGTTCAGCACCTCGCGCCCGCTTTTGCTGTTTGGTACTGCGGCTTTAATAAGCTGGGCCGTCGCCGGCGCGGCCGTGGCTTCGGCAGTGGCGCTGAAAGTGCTTGACCTGCGCAACTTCGCGCAAACGCCGCTGCCGGTAATTGCTTCTTTATTTATTATTCTTGGGTTTATTCTGGTCATGGGCGGGTTTTTGGCCGAGCTGGTATTGCGCGTCTATTATGAAGGTCGAGATAAAACTCATTATCGCGTTCGCGAGATTATAGAAAATAATTAATATGATTTTGACGCGAACTCCTTTTCGTTTGCAGCTGGGCGGCGGATCGACCGATTTGCCGGCTTATTACCAAAAACATGGCGGGTTCATTTTTGTCGCGACTATTAATTTATACATGTATATTGGTGTTAACCGGCCGCCGATTGACGATCTGATTCGGGTAAAGTATAGCCATTCAGAAGAAGTCAGCCATATTATGGACCTTAAGCACGAACTGGCGCGCGGCGCGCTGCAGCGAACCGGTATTGGCAAAATGATTGAGATAACTTCGAAGGCCGATATACCGGCTGGTACGGGATTAGGTAGCTCCGGTAGTTATCTGGTCGGTCTTTTGAACGCTTTACATACCCTCAAAGGCGAAAACGTTTCGCGGCGCCAGCTGGCTGAAGAAGCGTTTGAGATCGCGATTGATGATTTAGGCTTGCCGGACGGCAAACAGGATTTTTACGCGGCTGCCTTTGGTAATTTTTCAGTTTTTGAGATTGAACCAAGCGGCATTGTGCATGTGCGCAATGCTAATGTTTCGCGCTATACCCAGCGTGAATTCGAAGATCGCACTTTGCTTTTTTATACCGGCGTGCGCCGTTCCAGCGGCGATATTTTACGCGAACAGCAGCAAGGCGTGGCTCTTTCCGATGAACGGTCATTAGAACTCAAGCACCAAACTAAAGCCATCGGCCGCCAGATTTTAGATCGATTTGAGACTGGAAATTTGAACGATTATGGCGATTTATTGCATCAGCATTGGGAAACAAAAAAACAGATGTCGAGCAAAATGAGTACCCCTTTATTTGATGAAGTATACGACAAAGCTCGGCGTTTGGGCGCTTTGGGCGGCAAAATTCAAGGCGCGGGCGGAGGTGGGTTTTTTATGATCCATTGCCGCGACGGCGCACAGGACGTCATCAAAAAACTTTTTGCTGATTATGGCATGCGGGTTGTGCCTTGGCGCATTGATTCTGGCGGCACACAGGTAATTTTGAACCGGCCGCGCGACTTAAACACTATATAAATAATTTATGCCGCAACTTTTGCAAAACAAGACAGCTTTGATAACCGGCGCCACCGGCGTCATTGGCGCGGCCATCGCGCGCTCGCTCGCGGAAGAGGGTTGCGCTTTGATTTTGAGCGGCCGCTCGGAAGCCAAATTACAAATTTTGGCCCAAGAACTGCAAAGCCAAGGCGTCAATGTTTATATCCAGCCGGCGCTCGTCGAAGAAGAAAGTGAAGTAAAAAAAATAATGGATCTAAGCGTGGTTAAAGCCGGAATTGACATCTTAATTCTGGCTCATGGTACTTATGGTTATATTGGTCCTGTGGAAGCCGCCGAACCAGGGGATTGGCTGGAAGCCATTAAGGTTAATTTTTTTGGCACGTTCTTATGCATTAAATACGGTTTGCCATTGTTCAAACCAAATACAATCGGCAAGATTATTACTTTTGCCGGCGGCGGTGAGGGGCCACTGCCGAACTTCAGTTCTTATGTAACCTCTAAAGCTGCGATTTTGCGCTTAACTGAAACTTTGGCCGCGGAACTCAAGGAGAAACAGGTTGAAGTTAACGCTATTTCTCCGGGGGCGGTCAATTCCGGCCTTAATCAAGAGCTTTTAGCGGCCGGGCAAGAGCGGGTTGGTAAAAAAATGCATGAACAGACATTAAAGCAAATAAGCGGAGAAGAAGGAGTTAGCGCCGATAAAGCCGCGGCCTTGGCTGTGTTTTTGTCGTCTGATGAATCCAATGGTTTGAGCGGAAAAAATATCAGCGCGGTTTGGGACAATTGGCGCGACATCCCTAAACATTTAAAAGAATTGCAGGCATCGGATGTCTACGCTCTGCGGCGCGTTAAACCTAAAGATCGTGGCTATGACTGGTAAAAAAGCTTATCGCATTTGTTTAGTGGGAGCTGGCCGTATGGGCGCTAAATGGGCCAAGATTATTGCGCAGAATAAGCGAACTAATTTAGTGTTGCTTATCGACCCTGATCCAGCCGCGGCCGCCAAACTAGCTCAAGCCTATCATGTCGTGACTGCCCGGACATTGCGAGCCGGTTTTCTCGCGGCTCATGCTATCGACGCGGTAATTATCGCAGTGCCGCATAAGTATCTGTTCGCCAACGCCAAAATTGCCTTGCAGTCGCGGGTGCATACACTTGTGGAAAAGCCGGGAGCCCGCACATTGAGGGAAATGCAATTTTTGGTTCGCCTGGCCGCTCGCCAAAAAACACAGTTCATGTTGGGATGCAATTATCGTTTTTTCGACGCCATGCAAAAGGTTAAAAAATTAGTGATCAAGGGACAGATTGGAAAAATTAATTTTATGCGCATCCGCCATGGTCACCCGGGTCGGCCGCATTATAATAAGGAGTGGCGCATGGATAAAAACTTGGCCGGCGGTGGCGTGCTGATGGATCAAGGCGCGCATGTGATTGATTTGGTAAACTGGTTTTTGCCCCACGCGCGGCTGGTGGCCGGTGCGCTGGGCGCGACTTTCTGGCGAGCTAAAGTTGAAGACAATGCGGCTGTTACTATGCAAACCGCGGCTGGCCAGATGGCGATTATTCATGTCAGTGTTACGCAATGGAAGCCTTTGTTTTCTTTAGAGATATATGGAAGCAAAGGCTATTGCTTAGTGAATGGATTGGGTTCGAAATATGGCGGCGATGGCACATTTACGTTTGGCAAATTAAATTCTAAACAACGAGTCAGTGAACGAAAAGTGCGGTGCGCCACTGATCCAGACCATTCTTTTCGTAATGAACTGGCGGCTTTTATTCATTCTCTATCCAGCGGCTGGCCAGTATCGCCCAATGGACAGGATGCTATTAATGTTTTACGGGCAATAAAAAAAATTTATGGTTAAGGCTATAAAAAAAGTTTTAGTGACCGGCGGCGCCGGATTTATCGGCTCGCACGTGGTTGATGAGTTGTTGTCTAATGGTTATTCCGCGCGGATTATGGATAATCTGGAGCCGCCCACGCATGCTGGAGTTTTGCCGGAATGGATAAGCCAGCAAGCGGAATTTATTAAAGGGGACGTGCGTAATAAAGAAGATTGGCGTAAGGCGCTCTCTGGTGTTGACGCGGTTATTCACCTGGCCGCTTACATGGATAATCTATTGGATTTTAGCCGCTATGTTCGCACTAATATTGAGAGCATTGCCTTGCTTTTTGAAGTGATAGAGGAGGGCAAATTGCCTATACAAAAGATTATTGCCGCTTCATCCCAATCAGTCTATGGCGAAGGCAAATATAAATGCGTCGAGCACGGCGAACTCTACATGCCGTCGCGCCCCTCCGAACAGTTAGAGCGCCATGATTGGGAGCAAAAATGTCCTCGTTGCGGAGAGGTTTTAACGCCGGTGCCGGAAAAGGAAGATGATATTTTAACACCCCAAATTCCTTACGGAATTTCCAAGCTGACCAGCGAACATTTACTGAAAAATTTGGGCCGGCGCTACAATATACCCGTGGTGCTGTTTCGTTTCAGCATTGTGCTTGGACCACACCAATCATTCAAGCATTTTTATTCCGGC
>CAYILY010000033.1:0-7904 GCA_964364395.1 uncultured Gammaproteobacteria bacterium
CGGAAGCTCAACGGATAAAAGTTACTCCGGGGATAACAGGCTGATCTCCTCCAAGAGTCCACATCGACGAGGAGGTTTGGCACCTCGATGTCGGCTCATCCTATCCTGGGGCTGAAGAAGGTCCCAAGGGTCCGGCTGTTCGCCGGTTAAAAGGGTACGTGAGCTGGGTTCAAAACGTCGTAAGACAGTTTGGTCTCCTATCTACTATGGGCGTTCAAATATTGCGGGAGCTCTTCTCTAGTACGAGAGGACCGAGAAGAACGCACCTCTCGTGTACCGGCTGTCACACCAGTGGCACCCGCCGGGTAGCGACGTGCGGCAGTGATAAGCGCTGAAAGCATCTAAGCGCGAAGCACTTCCCAAGATGAGTATTTGTTATAGGGCGGTCGGAGATGACGACCTCGATAGGTTCCAGGTGTAAGGCCAGCGATGGCTTGAGCCGAGGAATACTAATCGCCCAAAGTGCGCAACCACTTAAGTTTGTTAAGTGAGGCTGTTTTTTGCGCTGGACTTGTTCAGCGTGAGAAATCAGTGAGGCTCGTTTTCATAATGTCGATTAGTTTAATAGTTAATTGGTTTATTAGTAAGAGTTTTTTACTATTAAACTTTTTAACTAATAAACTATTAAACTAAAAACAGTATTGTCTTGGTGATTGTAGCGACGGGGGTACACCTGTTCCCATCTCGAACACAGCAGTTAAGCCCGTCAGCGCCGATGGTACTCATTACCTTGGGTTTTGGGGAGAGTAGGTCGTCGCCAAGACAATGCTGTTTTTTATTGCATTGACATTTGGTTATAATTTATATATACTTTCAAATTGAATTTCTTTAACTCCAACTCTCAAAAAGGAGCAATCAGAATGGACACCGTGCGTATTAGCGAGATTGCTAGAAATTCTCACAGTTCCTTAACAGAAGAACAATTCCGTTGCCACGAGGTAGCTGTTAGGTGCGCGGAGTTTTTGCGAAAGGAAAATTTTGAAGTTGTCGTAAGGCATGGGGCTGCCTTGTATCACATACCTTTTTTAGCGGATAAGATTGCTGAAACAGGCGGAGAATTCGGACAGATGATTGGCAAACTATTACGGTCGCACAAGGGGCCAAGTTATTACTTGGTCAGTCATTCTTGGTGCGAGGTTGGCAGTGTCGTGGTGGATTGTTTGCCTAATATTAAGTTGGTAGGTATACAATGTAGTGGGCCTCTGATAGTGTGTCAAAAAAGTGAACTCAAGGATTCTGATGTCCGCTACATTCCTCGTGGCTTTGAATTCTCCTTGAGCAAAATACGTTTTTTGATTGTTCCAAATTTTGCATTTTGGAAGTGGATTATTCCATTCCGACTAGTGAAGTTGGCAATCTAAGGAGTTTTTTTTGAAGTTTAAACACAAAGGCGTTTCTGTCGAGACGCCTTTTTCTTTTTGGCTAATATTGATAGAATTGTATAGTTATGAAATACATTGCCGACCTGCACCTCCACTCCCGCTATTCGCGGGCCACGTCGCCAGATTTGAATATTGCTGGTTTGTATAAGGGCGCTAAAGTTAAAGGCATTGATATAATTGGCACAGGCGATTTTACGTTCGCGGCCTATGTTAAGGAAATGGAGGATAATTTGGAAGCAGTCGGGGGCGGGATGTATCGGTTTAAAGGCGGCGACGGTGATAAGGCCGAGCCGTTGTTTTTGTTAACCAGTGAGATTGCTAATATCTATAAGCGTGGCGGCAAGGCGCGCCGCATTCATACTTGCATAGTGGCGCCGGGGCTTCCAGAAGTTAAAGAATTAAACAAAGCCTTGGGCAAAGTGGGTAATATTAAATCCGATGGCCGGCCGATTTTGGGCATGGATGTGGCGCGCATGGCGGAATTAATTTGGAGCATCTCCAAAGATTTTATCATCATCCCGGCCCACGCTTGGACACCATGGTTTGCTATTTTTGGCTCCAAGAGCGGCTTTGATACTATTGAGGAATGCTTTGGCGATTTAACACCCAACATCTATGCCATTGAAACGGGGCTCTCATCCGACCCAATGATGAACTGGCGTTTGTCGCAATTGGATAATATTAGTTTGGTTTCTAATTCTGATGCGCACTCTTTGCCGAACTTGGGGCGCGAGGCTACGGTGTTTGAATTAGAGAAGCCCACTGTAAAAAATATTGAAATTGCTTTGCAGAAAAATAAATCAGAGAAAAACAAAATTGCTTATACCATTGAGTTCTATCCGCAAGAAGGCAAGTATCATTATGACGGCCACTTAACTTGTAAGGTATCCATGGCGCCGGAAGAAACAAAAAAGCATAAAGGCATTTGTCCCAAGTGCAAACGCCCCATGACTTTGGGCGTGGATTACCGCGTCAGCGAGCTGGCAGATCGGTTGGAGCCAAAGAAAAATGGCGAATTTAAATATATTGTGCCTTTGCAGGAAATAATTGCCGACGCCTTAGACCAAGGCAAGGGCAGTAAAAGAGTCCAGGAAACTTACCAGTCCATGATCAAGGAGCTGGGTAATGAATTTTCTATTCTTTTGGATATTCCGATTGAAAAAATCGCGCAACTCGGTCTGCCGGAACTGGCCGAAGGCGTGCGCCGCGTGCGCGTGGGCGAAATTTATATTGAACCCGGTTTTGATGGTAAGTATGGCGTGGTCAAAGTCTTCAAAAGCGGCGAGCAAGTATCAGCCCGGGCGCGGCAAAAAACTTTATTTTAATCCGCCTATAAAAAAATAAACCCGCCGATGAGGCGGGCTTATTTAAGGCGAGCTATTAAGCTCTCTTTTTTGCCTTCTTTGCTTTTTTCTTTTTTGCCATATGTAGTGGCTCCTTTCTTCAAGAATTTATTTTTGTTTTTATATGTGATCACGACGCTATCACATAAAAATACATTTTTATTATAGCACTATATTTTACAATGCAATATAGTTTTGGCGTCAAGGCTGTGGATAAATATTTATTCGTCGAAATTCTAAATCACCATTTTATTTAAAGCTTCGAGACACTGCGGAAGAGTGAACCAGCCGGATGAGCCAGTGAGGTGGCCGCCATTTTTAACTATAACTAAATCGCCGTTTAATTTTTCTGATAAAAATTTCGCGTTAGCCAGCGGCACTTTGGGGTCATTATCGCCGTGAATTATGGTAAATTTTTTACATTTTGATTTTATTTTATTAAAATCAAGGTCTTTGGCAAAAAAATTGTCAATTTTGCTGGAACTGGTTTTTTCCGATGGTCCGGACACTAAAACCGCGCCGCTGATCGGCCCGTCTTGACTGCTTTCCAGGTAATGTAATACCGCCGGCACACCCAAAGAATGCCCGACTAGATAGATTTCGTCATTAGGGTTCCTGGCCACGTGCCTGGCTATTTCCTCTACCCATTCCGTGCAGATTGGCGTATCCGGAGTTGGCATGGATAAGGCGCAGGCATAAATATCCTGTTTTTCCAATTCCGCCATCAGCCACGGCCGCCAGCCGCCGTTCGGTGTTCCTTTAAAGCCATGAATTAAAAATACTTTTTTCATAAAAATATTATGGCTTGCCAGCCGTAGCTTTAGCGAAGGCTGGTGGACCGTGCCGGACTCGAACCGGCCACCTCCGCGTTGCAAACGCGGCGCTCTACCAGATGAGCTAACGGCCCTCTATTCTTGTTATCTGACAAACAGCGCGCCGACGGTGGCTTCCATAAAGCCTTCGTATAATCCGGTAATGGCCATCATCCCTAAAAAGATACAGCCAATACCGATTAGTTTGTACATCAGCCGCGTGCCGCCTTCGGTGCCGAGGTGGTGTTCAGCCCAATCGCTGTAGCCGGCAAAGCCAATAATGGCCTCGGTTTTCCAAACCAAGAAAAAGCCGATGACTACTAACAAGAAACCAATAAAAAAACGCATAGGTTTATCTTTATTTTATAAAGCTAGTCTATCTGATTTTCTTGTTATTATCAAGCCAATGTGCTACAAATCATCTATAATATTATTTTTTACTTATGGAAATTCTATTGCTTTTTGTTGATGTGATTTTGCATGTTGACGTTTATTTGGGTGATATTATCAACCAGTTTGGGACATGGAGCTATTTGGTAATATTTGGCATTATATTTTGCGAGACTGGGTTAGTGGTGGCGCCATTTTTGCCGGGTGATTCGTTGCTTTTTACTTCCGGCGCTTTCGCGGCCAAAGGTTATTTTGATATTGTGTGGCTGTATTTGATTATTACTGGCGCCGCTATTTTGGGCGACATGTTAAACTACCGCATCGGCCGCTATCTCGGCCCACGCGTATTCCATAACGACAAGTCGCGGTTTTTTAATAAAGCCTATTTGGAGCGCACGCACCATTTTTACCAAAAATATGGCGGCAAGACCATTATCTTGGCGCGTTTTATTCCGATTGTCCGTACTTTCGCGCCGTTCGTGGCCGGCATTGGCGCCATGAATTATTGGCGGTTCACCGCCTATAATGTGGCGGGCGCGTTTATCTGGTCCGCGGTGTTTGCTTTGGGCGGTTATTTTTTCGGCAATCTAGAAATAGTAAAGAATAATTTTTCCGCGTTTATTTTGTTGATAATTATAGTTTCATTATTGCCAGGCATTGCGCAGTTTGTGAAACATAAAATCAGCCGCGTCTAATCCGGCTAAGCTATGGTGGACGATGTAGGAGTCGAACCTACGACCTTCTCGGTGTAAACGAGACGCTCTAACCAGCTGAGCTAATCGTCCATGGTGCCGCGGGAGAGATTTGAACTCTCAAGCCCTTGCGGGCGCTACCACCTCAAGGTAGTGCGTCTGCCAGTTTCGCCACCGCGGCTTATAACACACCTAATCCTAGCAAAAATATAATTGAAAATCAATTAAAAAGACCCCCGTATTCCGGAGGTCTTTTTAAAAAAAATTTAAGCCATCTCGGTCAGTTTTTTCTTGTGCTTGCGGAGGTAATAAGGCCGGGCTTGTTTGACTTGATAGCGGCGGACCAGTTCGATTTTGGCAATCGAGGGCATGTTCAAAGGATAAATTCTTTCCACCCCAATGCCGTCGGTCACCTTGCGGACAGTGATAGTCGCGCCGGCTTCTTTACCGTGCTTGTGGGCCAAAACCATGCCTTGGAAAACCTGGATGCGCTCTTTGTCTTCGCCCTTGGTGTTGGTATCAATAATTTTCTGGTGCACGCGGATCAACATGCCAGATACAACATCCTTCGGGGCAATTTCCTTATATTCAAGCTTGCCGCGTCCCTTTTTGGCGGGTGCAGCGGTTTCAATTTCAGCCACCACAGCTTCTACTGGGGTTTCCTCTAATTTTTGGTCTTCGTCAATCATAAAATATGGTTAATAACTGTTATAGATTAGCGGTTTTGGTGTATTTTGTCAACACTTGGCTTGTTAACGATTGAGCTTTTAAATTGCTCGGGTTTATAGGGTTTTAAGCGGACTATTTTGGTGTCTAAACCTCGGCTTTTCATCTCTTTGGCCAGGTTTTCCGTGTAAGTGGTTTGGTCATAACCTAAGGCAATCACATCCGGCTGGAGCGAGGCCGTGAAGTCAAAAACATTATCCAAAACTCCTAAGTAGACGCGGTCAATCTCATTACACTTTTTCACGAAGGACACCCGTTCCTTTTCCGAGTATTTGGGCTGGAGGCCTTTGATTTTCTCCACAATTTTATCGCGGGCAATAATAGCAATCAACCGTTGGCCGTATTGTCGCGCTTGTTGGAAGTAGTTTTTGTGTCCTTCGTGCAAACCGTCAAAGGCGCCGGAGACCAGAACGGTTTTAAGGGGGATGAGGTGTTGGAGTATGTCATCCTGGAGTCCCGCTACTGCGGGGCGATAGGATCCAGTATTTTTAAGATGGATTCTATCGGTCCCCGCCGAATCGGCGGGTCCCTCCAGAATGACAAGCGCATCCTCTAATTTAAAATCACCAATCTGCGTACGTTTTAATTCTTCCAGATACGCACCACAACCCAGGGCTTGGCCAATGTCATGAGCCAGAGTTCTGATAAAAGTTCCAGATGACACATGACAAGAAATAGTCATAAGTCCTAAGTCGTAAGACTTAAGTTTTAAATCGTGGATTTCTATATCAATTGGTTTGCGTTCAATTTCTTTGCCTTCGCGCGCGTAGGCATAGTATCTTTTGCCCTCCAATTTTTTAGCTGAATGCATTGGCGGCAATTGCTGTTGTTTGCCAATAAACGACTTGAAAACAGTTTGGATTTTGGATTTTGGAAATTTACTGGTTATTGGAAATTGGTTATTGGTTATTTTTCCTGTTCTATCTTGAGTGTCCGAAGTCGCACCGAGCTTCAATACAGCTTCGTATGTCTTACCTAGCCCCACATAATGCCGCAATAACTTAGTGGCTTCGCCTATGCCAACTAAAAGCAAGCCACTGGCAAATGGGTCGAGCGTGCCAGCATGGCCGATTTGTCGGATGCCTATAATCCGCCGGAGCTGGTCAATAATATCGTGGGAGGTGGGGCCGGACTTGCCGTCCGTAGCTTTAGCGGAGGATGGGGGCTTATTTATTAGTAAAAACCCGTTTAACTTGACATTTTTAGATTGATATGGTAGCATACAATGTTCTTTTCCAACGGTCAGCCCAAGGTCTGCAAAGCGCAGAAGTAGGGTTAGCCATATTATTATAAGGAAGGTCAGCCATGGAAATGGTCAGCCTGGATCAATCGCACGAGGTGATCGCCAAGGTACAGACAAACTGCGTCTGGGACGCGATCAGTTCAGAACAGGCAAAGGCGGCGTACGCGGATCCGACTCGCCTGGGCAGTGAGTTCACACGGTTCATGCAGAATAGCGGCCGGGTGACCGTCATGATGACCGACGGCATCATCCCGCCGCCCGGGGGCAGGATTCAGATCCTGTCCGTTCCAGTGGACGAGTCCAAACCGTGGAAAGATGCGGTCAAGCTCGCCGGACCCAATACCGACCGCGACTGGGAAATCTGGAAAGTCGGCGACCAGTATCCGTCGCTTCCGGGCTCTAGGTTGAGCCTAAAGCAGGTTGTCCTGGCTAACTTCGGCAGGGTAATAGAGAGCGGCGAGGAGGCTGTGGTTTGGGGCCGAGAGCAGAAACTCGTGCCCCACACCCCGCGCGCGATTTTTTCCGTGAGCGAGCATTATCCGGAGCTGAATCGGCATCTGGATGTGGAGTCCATGGCCGTGGTTAGCCTCAAGCAGTTTTCGTGCGGCGGCGTTCAGTGCGCTCCCTATGTCTGGTTCAATGGCTCGAAGCGCGGGGCGGGCATCCTTCGGTTCGCGGGCAGGTGGTTCGGGCGCGACTGGTTTGCTTTCGTCCGCGAGTAGCCCTTGCGCCCTTGGGATTTTTGTTCTTTTTTGGCCCTTGGGCGGCTGGGTCTAAGGGTAATGCCTGTGCGGATTTATTCGCACAGGCATTTTTATTTTTGCAAATTTTTGCTAAAATTAAAATGGATAGTAGGCGAATCAGCCCGCGGTTACGGCTGCGGGCGGCCGAATTCTGGAATCTGGCGAGTCAGAGTCGCGGCGGCCAAGGCTTCCGCGAGCGCATTCATCAGAATTCCCAAAAATGAAGATACTCGGTGTTAGGCGCTAGGGGATTTAGAGATCCCGAATAAAATACAGCCCGGAGATCGTTGCTAAACTTCGACGGGCAGTGGCCCGGACGGCGCTTGGCATATTTCGTGCGACGGCGATCAGTGCGCTCCCTATGTCTGGTTCAATGGCTCGAAGCGCGAGGCGAACATCAATCGGTTCGCGGACAGGTGGAACGAGCACGACTGGTTTGCTTTCGACCGCTATTCTCTTCATTCTCCTCCGTATTCCGGAGGAGTTTTTTTAATCTACTTTTTCAATAAAATGTTTTTTATACCACCACTTTTGCGCAAAGCCTATCATCAAAACTACTAAAATAAAAGTGCT
>CAYILY010000034.1:0-7797 GCA_964364395.1 uncultured Gammaproteobacteria bacterium
AGAGGAGGGGAATAGGCCCTCTTTTTTGTATGACACTGCCCTACCAAAAAATAAAAGACATGATTTTCGGCCAGCGGCCCATGGTATTTGGGAGCCGCTTTATCAGCGAAAACCAGATCCAGCCCGCGAGCTTGGATTTGACTTTAGGCACGCGCGTTTACCGCATCAGCACTTCATTTTTGCCTAAGCCTAATGAAAAAATCGCGGATGTGATGGCTGAACGATCTTTGTATGATTTTGAGTTAAAGCCCGGCACTATTCTGGAGCCGAATTCATCATACATAATTCCTTTGAGCGAATACGTGGATTTAGCGCCCGGCATTTATGGCCACGCCAACCCCAAAAGCTCCATTGGCCGCGTGGGCTTGTTTGTCCGCTTATTATGCGATGGCACGCCGCGGTTTGATTATATTCCGGAGGGCTACAAAGGGCCGCTGTATCTGGAAGTTATTCCTCTAGACTTTGTGGTTAAAATCCATCCGGGCTTACCTTGCAACCAAGTGCGTTTTCGCAGCACCGGCCACTACCGCGCGCGCGAGGTGGATTTGCGTTTGGCGCACACGCGTGATGGTTTGCTTTTTAGCAACGAGGGCGTGCCCTTATTGCAATCAGATTTAAAAGTCAGCGAAGGCGGCTTGATGCTGACCGTGGATTTGGAAAGCCGCGATATTGTCGGTTATAAAGCCAAGCACGATACCACGGCGGCCATTGATTTGGGTTTAATCGGCCAGCATGATCCAGCGGATTTTTGGGAGCCCATCATGCGCCCCAAAAATAAAGAATTAGTGCTGGTGCCGAATAATTTTTATTTGCTGGCCTCCAACGAACGGGTCAGTTTGCCGCCGCAGTATGCCGGGGAAATGGCATCGTACGACACGGCTTCCGGGGAAATGCGTTCGCACTATGCCGGATTTTTTGACCCGGGTTTTGGCTACTCCTCGAACGGCACGACCGCGGTTTTGGAGGTGCGGGCGCACAATGTGCCGTTCCGCTTAACACATGGCCAGATTATCTGTAAAATGGTGTATGAGCGCATGCTGGAGGTGCCGAGCAAATTGTACAGCGATTCCATTGGCTCGAGCTATACCGGCCTGGGGCCGAAGCTGTCTAAGCACTTCCGGCAAACCTGGCAGTAAGAGAAATGACAAATGTCAAAATCTAAAGTTCAAATGAATGTCAAATGACTAAATGTAAAATAAAATTTGACATTTGGATTTAGGATTTTATTTGGAATTTGAGCTTTGACATTTGGATTTTTATGGTATCTATATTATGAAAGTAAAAATTAAAAGAATCGACAAAGATTTACCTCTCCCGCGTTACGAAACCAGCGGCGCTGTGGCGTTTGATTTTGTGGTGCGCGAGACAACGGTTATTCCGCCGCGGGGCATGAATCGGGCACCAGCTAATGTAGTGGTGGAAGTGCCGGCGGGTTATATGTTGTGGCTGACGGACCGTTCCAGTCTATTAAAAAAGAAAGGCTTACTAATTAGTGAAGGCGTGGTGGATCAGGATTATTGCGGCGATGGGGACGAAATTTTGTTGCAATTCTATAACCCGACCGACGCGCCGGTAATCGTGGAACGCGGGGAGCGCGTCGCGCAAGGCGTGTTTTTGTCAGTTTTAAAACCGGACTGGGAAGAAGTTGATAAAATGGAAAAATTAGATCGCGGAGGGTTTGGGAGCACGGGGTAAAATAGACCGTCACCCTGAACTTGTTTCAGGGTCTGTGTCTCAAATTTATAAATACAGATGCTGAAACAAGTTCAGCATGACGCTATAATTATGGAAAAAGGCAAACTGATTGTTATTGATGGCACAGACGGTTCGGGCAAGGCCACGCAAACCGATATTATGCTGGAGCGTTTGAAAAAAGAGGGGCGGGCTTGTTCGAAAATTGATTTTCCTCAATACAGCCAAAAATCCGCGGGCTTGATTGAAAATTATTTAAACGGCCGCTATGGCAATCCAGACGAACTGAACCCTTTTATTGCCTCGTTGTTTTACGCTTTGGACCGGTATGACGCCAGTTTTGATTTTAAAAAATTACTGGCTAATGGCGAGATCGTGGTATCTAACAGATACACATCTTCGAACATGGGCCACCAGGGCAGCAAATTTAGCACCCCGGAAAAACGGCGCGCTTATTTTGAATGGTTGGATATTTATGAGCATGCAGTTTTTAAGATCCCGCGTCCGGATATAACTATAATTTTGCACGTGCCTCCGGAATATGCCCAAAATTTGCTTGATAAAAAAGCGGCCAGAAAATATATAAACGGCCAGGCGCGCGATTTGCTGGAAGCCGACATGGGGCACCAAAAGCGCGCGGAGCAGACTTATTTGGAAATGGCCAGGATGTTTCCGAATTATAAATTAATTGAGTGTGTGCAAGACGGAAAACTTTTGCCAGTTGAGCAGATTCATAAACTAATTTGGCAACAAGTACTTTCTGTCATGCCCGACTTGATCGGGCATCCAGGAGCAGAAGCATTTAACCCTGGATTCCCGCCTTCGCGGGAATGACACTTAGTTTATTTTTTAATACCTATGAAACAATATCACGACCTCCTCAAGCATATTTTAGATAATGGCGTGGACAAGTCCGACCGGACCGGCACAGGGACGCGCAGTGTGTTTGGTTATCAGATGCGGATTAATTTAGCCGATGGTTTTCCGCTTCTCACTACTAAAAAAGTTTTTATCCGCGGCATTATCCACGAACTGCTATGGTTTTTGACCGGGGACACGAACATCCGCTATTTAGTGCAGAATGACGTGAAAATTTGGAATGAATGGCCGTTCCAGGCTTATTTGGATGCTAATAATTTAAATGCTATTTACCCCATGTATTCCGAGGCCTGGAAAGCGCGCATGCAGGAATTTGTGGAGCAAATTAAAGCAGATGAGGTGTTTGCCAAAAAGTGGGGCGATTTAGGCCCGGTCTATGGCAAGCAATGGGTGCGCTGGAGCTCATCTGATGGCACAGAGATAAACCAAATTAGCCAAGTGCAGGATATGATCCGCAATTCCCCGGACTCGCGGCGCTTGATAGTGGCGGCCTGGAACACGGCGGACATCCAAACTTTAATTAAATCCAAAACCGCGGCTCCGCCCTTGTGCCACACCATGTTCCAGTTTTATGTAGCTAATGGCAAGCTCTCGTGCCAGCTTTACCAGCGCAGCGCGGATTCATTCCTCGGCGTGCCGTTTAATATCGCGTCTTACGCCCTGCTCACTATGATGATGGCCCAGACCACGGGTTTAAAAGCAGGGGAGTTTATCCATACTTTTGGGGATTTGCATATTTATAATAATCATTTTGACCAAGTTAAAGAACAGCTCTCCCGCAGCCCCAAGCCCTTGCCGAAAATGAAAATCAACCCGGAAGTAAAAGATATTTTTGATTTTAAGTTTGAGGATTTTACTTTAGAAGATTATGATCCCTATCCGGCCATTAAAGCGCCGATAGCGGTGTAGCGATACGAAAGAGCTATCCGAATGTTACGAATTACATCCGAATGCTCCGAATTCTAACTATGCGCCCTTATAATTATTCGGATAATTCGGATGTAATTCGTAGTATTCGAATCGCTTAAAGCTATGAATTCAAAAATTATTCATCCAGAATTATCTTTTGAAATTACCGGTATTTGTTTTCAGATTCACAAGGAACTGGGCCGATTTTGTCGCGAGAGACAATATGCTGATAGATTTGAGGAGTTATTAAAAGATAGAAATGTTAGATTTAAACGGGAAGTTATTTTACGAGATATAGAAATTACATCGCCCAAAGGCAATATTGCGGATTTTATAATTGAAGATAAGGTGATTGTTGATTTTAAGGCCAAAAACTTTATTACTAAAGAAGATTATTTCCAGATGCAGAGGTACTTGCAAAGTGTCAATTTGGAATTAGGTTTAATAATTAATTTTCGGGCTCCTCATTTGAAACCTAAGCGCGTATTGAATATTTCCAATAAACCTAGCGTTGATAATTTGGAGCATTCGGATGTAATTCGCAACATTCGGATTGCCCCTATTATTTCGGCCATTGCTGCCATTGGAGAGAATCGCGAACTGGGAAACCATAACCAGCTGCTTTGGCGCATTCCGGAAGACTTGAAACGATTCCGGGTTCTGACCGAGGGTCATCCGATAATCATGGGCCGGAAAACTTTTGAGTCCATTGGCCGGCCACTCCCGAAACGGACCAATATTGTTATTACTCGCAATCAAGATTTTAAAGCTGAAGGTTGTATTGTTGTGGGTTCGGTGGAAGCGGCGATTGCCAAAGCTAAAGAATTTGACCAAGAAGAAATTTTTATCATTGGCGGGGGAGAGATTTATAAGCAAGCAATGCCGATGATTGACAAGCTTTATTTAACAGTGGTAAAAGATAGCCAAGAAGCGGATGTTTATTTCCCAGATTATTCAGAATTTACTAAGATTATAAAACAAGAGAATAGCCATTTTACAAATTACGAGGTTCAATATCTCGAACTCACTCGCTAGAAGGGAGGCACTTATGCAGGTCGTTCTGTTTTTACTGATGGTGCTTTTGTCCGCATCTTGGCTGCCGGGCACGGTAGCCTTATTTTATTGGGGCAATGTGCACTGGTTATCCGCGCTCTTTGGCAGTTTTATTGCCATTGAGATCGGCGAAGCGTTTTTGCTGTTTTCCGCCTGCGTGCTTCTACCCTACGAAAAAAGAGAGGGCCAGTATGTTTTTCCCCGAGTTTCGTCCGCCGGATAATGAGCCTGCGCAAAAGGTAATGTTGTTGATGGGCCTGACTTTTGTGGCTTTTTGGTGTTTTTCCCAAGTCATGAAACAGGTCGCGTTTTGATTTTTTGCGTTGAACCTTGATTCGCCGCCCCCGGAAAGTACGTGGGGCGGTTTTTTTATTGACAGAATTGATTATATCTGTTAGATTATGGGGTTGTTTCCGCACCTTCACATTGATTCTAAACCAAGAAAGAGAGGATATATATGCGGTTTATAGGCATAGTGATTTTGCCATTAGTGCTGGCCACTTGCGCGTCTAACCAGCAGTGGCGACAGCTCGCTCATAGTCCAGAACCAGCAGCCGCGATTCAGGATTCTCTGTCTCGTCCGCCGGAAGTTTCGGTTGATAAAACCGAAGAAATTTTGCGCGCGGCTCGAGCGCATTTGCGCGCGGCCGACCAGGCAAGCTCGAACCAGTTGTTCAGCCAAGCCCAGGCCGATCTGGATGAGGTATTTGAACTTCTGGCCAACTTGGAAGAAGCTGATATCAACCCGCAAGCACGCGCCGCCGCAGAGGCTATTGGCGCGGACGCGGAAGATATTTATATGAGCATCCTGCCGCATTTGCGCCGTTTTTCCGCTGAGAGCCCGCTGACTTTACTGCTCCGCGGTTTGCCTAAGGCAAATTTGGCCGGCAAATGGAGCGGCGAAAAAGCGGCGATTGAGCGTCTGCGCCCGGCCTGCGATGTGCCGATCGATAACAATGATCGGGTAGTCAGCAAGGTGCGCTATCTCCGGGGCGAAGGCCGGGACACTTATGCTGTTTGGCTGGCGCGGTCTGTAAAATACGACAGCTTGATCCGGCGGACATTGCGGGCTAACGGCTTGCCGGAAGATTTGTTTTTTGTGGCTATGATCGAAAGCGGGTTTGACCCGCGCGCGCAATCAAAGGCCAAGGCCGTTGGCATGTGGCAGTTCATCCCTAGCACCGGCCAGATGGAAGGCCTGAAAACCGGCCGCCGCCACGATGAACGGCATGACCCGGTTAAATCCACCCAGGCCGCGGCGCGCCACCTTAAACGGCTCTACGGTGAGCTGGGCGACTGGCGGCTAGCCTTGGCCGCGTATAACGCCGGCCTCGGGCGGGTGACGGCTGCTATCAACCGCGCCAACAGCCGCGACTTTTGGCGGCTAGACTTGCCGGAAGAAACGGAGAACTATGTGCCGCTCTTTATGGCGGCCGTGGTTCTCTCTAAAGATCCGCACCTTTTAAACACGCCCTAGCAATTTAGGGCACGATGTCTGGCCGCAGCTCTCCGGAGTTGTGGCCTTTTTTTATTGACAAATTATATTAAGGTGTGGTAAAAGGTAAGTAAAGAGATGAGTTTTTTAGACCTTTTAAAATAAGGAAGGTGCAGAGATGGCAAAGAAAAGGTCAGCATCTAGTAATGTAGAGTCCATCGGTTTAATACGGGTTCTCGACAAACCCCCGCCGGAAGTCGAAGCAGTAGTCCAAAGGATTAGGCGCTGGGTGCAAGAAGGTCTGCCACCGGCCACAGATGGAAATTATCTAAGCTCACGTTGTGGTCCTATTAGGAGGTAATAGATGCCTGAAAAGAAGAAGCGCACCGTATCGGGCGTGGACGCCCTCTCTACAAAAATGAGTGCGGATGCGGAGGCGAGAGCTCGTAGTATTCTCGAGGCAACCGAGAAAGAACAGTAAGGAGGCGGCATGGAATTCCATCGCCGCTATTGGCGCACACTCATTAAGTAGGAGGAGTGAGATGCCAACTAAAAGCGTCATGGATAAGGAACGTCAGGGGGAACTTTTCGACAAAATGGATGAGGATATAGAGAGGAGAGCTCGTCCTCATCTCGAGGCCATTGGGAGAGAACGCCAGAGGACCAGCCTGGAATTCCATCGCCACGGTTTGTGGCATGTACCCATAAAATAGGAGGTGTGAGATGCTCCTGAAGAAGAAAGAGGGAGGAAAGTCCCTGGAGGAAACCCTTGGCCACCCCATCGGTTCTCCGCGGGTGCGCCAATGCCGTAACAACGGTATTCGACTGACGCCTGGTTCTTGGACCGAAGAACCCAACCTCACGCCGCGGCCGCGCCGCGGACGGAGGACTATCGTCATCATCGAGGAGTAGACTTTTACCCCTCTTGTATCGGACCTTGATTCGCCGCCCCCGCACCTAGCGTGGGCGGTCTTTTTTTACGCCTTTTTTTGTGGTAATATGTCCTTGTGTCATCCCCGCGAAAGCGGGGATCCAGACAATCCAATGCGCCATATCCTGGATTCCCGTTTTCACGGGAATGACAATTATCTTATTCGTATATTCGTAAAAGATTCGTAATTCGTAGGAGTTTATGAAACTAGAAAATGTAATCGGTTTAGAAATACACGTTCAGTTGAAGACCGCCAGCAAGATGTTTTGCGCTTGCTCAAATGATGGCTCGCCTCGCCAAAGCCTACGGCGTAGCGCGGGCGAAAATCAAGCGCCCAACACCACTATTTGCCCGGTGTGCTTAGGCCACCCCGGCACTTTGCCGACTCCCAACAAACAGGCTATTGAGTGGTCAGCAAAAACCGCTTTGGCTTTAAATTGTTCGATTCCGCATCATTCCAAGTTCGACCGCAAGCATTATTTTTATCCAGACCTGCCTAAGGCTTACCAGATTTCACAGTATGATGAACCGATTGGCACCAAAGGCCATTTAGGTGAAGTGCGCATTCATCGTCTACATTTAGAAGAAGCCGCGGCTAAATTGTTGCATAAAAACGGAGAGTCGTGCGTGGAATAAAACCGCGGCGGCACGCCGCTGATGGAAATTGTGACAGAAGCGGATATTAAAACCCCGGAGCAAGCCGGCGAGTTTTTGCGCGAACTGCGCCTCATAATGCGTTATCTCGGCGTTTCGGACGCGGATATGGAAAAAGGCCATTTACGCTGTGACGCTAATATATCCCTCCGTCCGGTTATGGCTTCACGCAACCGCCCCCTACCCCCCTCCTTAGTAAAGGAGGGGGCACTCATCGGCGGGTCTGGAGAAATATTATATCCAA
>CAYILY010000035.1:0-7769 GCA_964364395.1 uncultured Gammaproteobacteria bacterium
TATACCACCACTTTTGCGCAAAGCCTATCATCAAAACTACTAAAATAAAAGTGCTAATAAGATAGAAGCTGTGTGCCAGTAATTTATCGCCAAAATAATAAATAGGAATCATGACCGGCAAACTGCCGACAATGGTGGCTACGAGGAATTTACCGAAATTTATTTTTGTCAGGCCAGCCACATAATTTACATAATCAAACAACAGCGGCCCGGTAATAAGGCGCAGGCCGACCAATGACCAGAATTTTTTTCGTTCCGACAAAGTATCTTCCCAGGCATGCAGTTTTTGCAATGTCACAAACCGCCGGACAACTGGTTCGCGGTATTTTCTGGCAATCCAAAAGGCTACCACAGCCCCGCCCACCACGCCAATTTCAGCATAAATAAAGCCTAATTTCCAGCCAAAAAAGTAAATCCCCACTGCGTCCAGAATAATCCCGGGAATGGGCGGGAAGATAACCGCCAAGGAGCGCACCGCCACAAACAAGAGGGGTGCTAGCAGGGGGTAGGTTTGCAATAATTGTATTAGAGATTCTTGCATTATTTTTTGTTTTCTTTCTAATCAAACTAATCTGACCTCGAGTCTCGGCCGCGGTTTTGGTTTGTTTGACAAGATATCGCATATTCTCCTAGAATACAACTATATGAACGGTTCAACGGCCTCACAATCAAAAACCCTATATCCAGAAGAGGAAGTTTTAAAAGCGGCTCGCGATACACGGGAGAATATTTTTAATGAGCGGATGTGGGCAAGGCTTAAAAAGATTGGCGAAGAAATTACGCAAAAGGACATTGACGATGCAGTTAGTTGGGCTCGTTATCAAAAACGAAAAATGTGATTATTGTTGCCGATACCAATGTACTCATTTCCGCGTTATTTTGGAGGGGTCACATGGAAACAATCGGATACCTGATTGACGTTAGAAAACTGGTATTGGCGTTTTCACCGGATACGATCGCAGAGTTGCGTCGCGCAGTGCAGTATCCTCACATTTTAGAAAAAGCGTACAAACAGGGAATTGACCCTGTTTTTATCGTTGAGCTATTGGCCGCACACTCGATCGTCGTAACCCCTTACCAGTATATTGCTATTATCAAAGACGATCCAGATGACAATGCTTTTCTGGCTTGTGCCGTTACCGTGCGAGCATCTTTTATCGTGAGCGGCGATAAGCACTTGCTTGCGCTCAAATCATTTGCCGGTATTCCGATTGTTACTCCGCGGGCATTTTTGTTTTCTTTCTAATCAAACTAATTTGGTCGCGGATTTCGGCGGCTTTTTCAAAGTCTAAATTGCGCGCCGCCAGATCCATTTTGGCTTCTAACTCTTTTATCAAAATCGGCAGTTCTTCGTCAGACACTCTTTTCAGGTCAAAAGGCAGGGATGTGCCGCGTTTACCCGCCGAATCGGCGGGTTTGGTCTGACCCTTCAAATAAGTTTCTTTAATTTTTTTCTGGATAGATTTGGGCGTAATGCCGTGCGCTCGGTTGTAGGCTTCTTGGATCGAACGGCGGCGGGAGACTTCGGCAATGGCGCGTTTCATGGAGCCGGTCATATTATCGGCATACATTATTACCCGGCCTTCGCTATGGCGCGCGCCGCGGCCCATGGTTTGGATCAATGATGTTTCGCTGCGCAAAAAGCCTTCTTTGTCCGCGTCTAAAATTACTACCAAAGATACTTCTGGCAAATCTAAACCTTCGCGCAATAAATTAATACCCACCACCACATCATAAACACCCAGGCGCAAATCGCGCAGAATATCTAAGCGTTCCAAGGTATCCACTTCCGAGTGCAGATAATGGACTTTAATGCCCATCTCTGCCAAGTATTCGGCCAGTTCTTCGGCTAGGCGCTTAGTTAAAGTTGTCACTAAAACCCTTTGCTGTTTGTCAGTTGTTTTTTTTATTTCATCCATTAAATCATCAATCTGGTTCTTGGTCGGGCGGATGGAAATTTGCGGATCAATCAATCCCGTGGGGCGGATTAATTGTTCAGCCACGCGGTTCTTGTCGCTGTATTCAATCCGGCCTTGGATGTTTTTGGTTAATAAGGATAAAGGCGATGGTTTTTTACCATCTAATGATTTTTCTTTAAACGCTATATGCTGGGCATCCGCCAATTGTGAAGATTTACCCAATTCATAAACCGCGGGCGTGGCCGAGACATAAATAGTTTGGTTAGTCCGTTCCGTGAATTCCGCAAATTTTAGCGGCCGGTTATCCATAGCGCTCGGCAACCTAAATCCATAATCAACCAAGGTTTGTTTGCGCGCTTTGTCGCCATTATACATAGCCCCAATTTGCGGGACTGTCATGTGCGACTCATCAATAAATAACAAAAAGTCATCCGGAAAATAATCCAGTAAAGTAAAGGGTGGTTCGCCGGGCTTGCGGAAGTCCAATTGCCGGGAATAGTTTTCAATGCCATTGCAATAGCCGGCTTGATCGAGCATTTCCAAATCAAAAGTCGTGCGCTCTTGGATGCGCTGGGCTTCGATTAATTTATTTTGCGCTTTAAAAAGTTTTAATTGTTCATTAAGTTCCAGGCGGATATTTTCGGCGGCTTGTTTCAATTTAGAATTATCCGTCACAAAATGTTTGGCCGGGAATATGTACACTTCCCCGCCTCTAGCTTCGGCGTCAAATATTTTATCGCCAGTCAGCGGGTCAAAAGCATAAATCGAATCAATTTCATCGCCAAACATTTCAATATGATAAGCAAACTCCGCATAGCCGGGTTGGACTTCCAGCACATCGCCTTTCACGCGGTAAGTGCCGCGTTTTAAATCATATTCGCTGCGGGCATATTGCAAATTGTTTAAGCCGCGCAAAATGTCATTCCTGTTAAACTTCTCGCCTTTTTTAATAACTATTTGTGATTTTTTCCAGTTTTCCGGATTGCCTAAGCCATAAATACAAGAAACCGATGCCACAATCAAAACATCCTTGCGGGTGAGCAAGGCTTGGGTGGAGGCTAGGCGCAAGCGGTCAATTTCTTCGTTGATTTGGGTTTCTTTTTCTATGTAAGTGTCGCTCTTGGGCACATAAGCCTCGGGCTGGTAGTAGTCATAATAGGAAACAAAATAGTGCACCGCGTTCTCGGGGAAGAATTCCTGAAATTCGCTGGCTAATTGCGCGGCCAGAGTTTTGTTATGGGAAATAACCAAAGTCGGTTTTTGCACGCGCTCCACAATATTGGCCATGGTAAAAGTCTTGCCCGAGCCGGTTACGCCCAAAAGCGTTTGGTCTTTATAACCTTTAATAATGCCGCCGGCTAAATGGTCAATGGCTTGCGGCTGGTCGCCGGTGGGTTGGAAGGGGGATTTTAGCTTGAATTTCATGGTAAAGCGATGCGAATGATACGAATTACATCCGAATGATACGAATAATAATTGAAACGTGCAAGCCTGTATAATTTTTTTGCCAAAAAGCCTTAAAAAATCTATACTTCATAGATATGATTGGCAGTCTAAAGGGTAAAATTCAAGACAAATTCCAAACCACAGTACTCCTTGATGTAAATGGTGTTGGCTATATTGTTTATCTGCCGGCCACGGAACTGCAAACCCTCAAAGCCGGGCAAGAGGTGTTTTTGCATACTTATTTATCAGTTAAAGAAGATGCTTTGGATTTGTTCGGCAGTTTGGAAAAAACCGTGATTGACTGGTTTAAGTTATTATTAAGTGTAAAAGGCATTGGACCGAAGTCTGCATTGGGAGTAATGTCATTGGTCAAGCCTAAAGATTTGGCTGGCGCCATTCAAACCGGAAAGAGCGATATTTTAATTGCTCTAGGGGTAGGCAAAAAGAACGCGGAACGGATTGTGCTGGAATTAAAAAATAAAGGCATGGAACTCTCGGCTTCTATGGGCGACTTGGACCATTCAGCTATGTCGGTCGAAAGCGAGGCTTTGTCGGCTTTAGAGAGTTTGGGTTATTCCCGCGAGCACGCGCGGGAAGCGCTACGGGGCATTGAGAGTAATGATGTTGGCGTTAAGATTAAAGGAGCTTTGAAGGTATTAGGAAGACGATAGATATTAATGTCAAAGTTCAAAATCCAAATGCCAAATCAATGTCAAAATCTTAATGACAAAATTATTTGGCCTTTAATCATTTGACATTCATTTGAACTTTGGATTTTGACATTTGGATTTATTAATTTATGTGGCAAGAAGTTCAGGATAAAAATCACTGGGATGGCTTGGTTCAAAAAGAGAAGCATTCTCGTTTTCTCCAGTCTTGGCAGTGGGGTGAATTTCAAGCTAGCTTGGGCCGCAAGGTTTTGCGTTTGTCTTGGAATAACGAAGTTTTTGCGCAAGCTATTAAAATGAATTTGCCGGGCAAGTTTGCTTATTGGTATGTTCCGCACGGCCCGTCGACGGCGGCTCCCGAGGCTTGGGATGAGTTGATAAAAATATTGGGCGAACATGGCGCTATATTTTTGCGCGTGGACCCGATCGTGGATTTAGACAGTAATAATTATAAACCAAAAATCGTGCCCAGTACCCAGCCGCAGTGCAGTTTGGTTTTGGATTTAGGTTTACCCGCCGAACAGTTGCTTGCCGGCATGCACCAAAAAACCCGGTATAATATTAATTTAGCGGAAAAGAAGGGCGTAGTTATCAAAGAAGGAGCAGTGGATATTTTTTTGCAACTAAATAAACAAACCACGAGCCGCGATAATTTTGTTTCGCATCATGACGCTTATTACAAACAAATGGTTTCCTTTTTAAATCCCCTCCTCTCCGAGGAGGGGGAAGGGGGTGGTGCGATGGTAAAAGTTTGGCAGGCGGAATTTAATGGCAAGGCCTTAGCCAGCGCCATGGTAATGTATTTTGGCGACACGGCTACTTATTTACACGGCGCTTCCTCGAATGAAGACCGCAACTTAATGGCGCCTTATTTATTGCATTGGGAAATTATTAAAGGCGCGCAGAAACAAGGCTTTAAATTTTATGATTGGTGGGGCGTGAACCCAGGAAACGAAAAACATCCGGTTTACAAAAAATCTTGGGAAGGCATCACCCGTTTTAAAACTGGTTTTGGCGGGGAGTTTGTCAG
Organism: uncultured Gammaproteobacteria bacterium; assembly: GCA_964364395.1. Taxonomy (GTDB): domain Bacteria; phylum Patescibacteriota; class Patescibacteriia; order UBA2169; family UBA2169; genus CAYILY01. The sequence goes on from CAYILY010000035.1 coordinate 5,064, forward strand.
TAATCCACCGTCATTTGACTTGATTTATCGACCGGTTTGGTATAGATTGTATAGGTTATTTAGAAATATTAATGCGATACTAAAGTCATACTAAAACATACGAAAAACACGAAAAAAAGATAAGTAGCCTTCGTATTTTTCGTATGTTTTCGCATTAATTTCGTATCGCTTACTATGATTAATAAAGTTGTTATCCCCGCGGCCGGCAAGGGCACTAGGATGTTGGAGTTAGCCAAGGACAGGCCCAAGCATTTAATCGACGTGCTGGATAAGCCGTTTATTTATTATGTGCTAAAAAATTTGCAAGCCGCCGGTTTTAGCGAGATGATTCTAGTCATTGGCAATCACGCTGATAAAATGCGCGAGTTCGCGGCGGGTGCGGGCAAGGAGTTTAATTTAACTTTGGTGGATCAGTTTGAGACTATGGGCACGGCCAAATATGGCACCGCCATTCCGGTGTTAGCCGCGCAAGCAGCCGTGGGGAATGAGCCGTTTATTTGTATTTATGGCGATAACCTTTATAGCCAGCGCGATTTACAGGCCATGCATGAAATGAATGATGAATTTAATTATGTCAGCTTGCTCCATGTGCCGAACCCGGAAAGATACGGCGTGCCGATAATGAACGGCGAAATGGTGGTTGATTTTGTCGAGAAGCCCAAGGAATTTATTTCCAACTGGGTCTCTATTGGCTGTTATAAATTTACGCCCGAGATTTTTAGTGAAGCCGCCAAGGTTGGCAAATCGCCGCGCGGGGAGTATGAATTAACTGACGCCGTGGCTACACTCGCCAAACAAGGCAAAGTTAAAGGGCGCAAGATGCTGGATTATTGGCTGGACTTCGGCAATCCGGATGATATAAAAAAAGTCGGCGATTTTTTGCAGACGCAATCATAACCGGCCCTCGTCGTTCCCACCGTCGCTCTCGCTAGCGCTCAAGCTATGGTGGGCAAGCAGTGTAAATTCAAAGCCTGACTTGCCCTTCGTAGCTTTGGCTTTTACCAAAGCGTAGTAGGGCCCTCGTCGTTCAGTGGATAGGACGCAAGATTCCGAATCTTGTAACAGAGGTTCGACTCCTCTCGAGGGCACCACGATCTGACTTTTTGGAATTTTCCCAACCCACCCCGCGGCTCCGCGCCCCGCAAGCGGGGCATTGCGTGAAATTTTTATTTGCGGCGGGACTATTTAAAAAGTAAGCGGCATGTGATATTATGGATGGCAAGAGGCTATGGTAAAAACACTGCGAAAATTTATAAGTTTGTTCGTAGCGGCAACGTTTGCAATCGTCGTATTTTTTTGTTTAAACACTGGCTTAAATCATACTAATAATAGTGCGTCTTGTTGTGAGCCCGCCTCTTCGCGCCTCTCCGGCCACCAGACGGATATTGGCGAGCACTTGCAACACTGGCAGCAATTATTCAATGCCATCCATCCAACATCGAATGATTTGGCTGTCTTGCTAAACATACTTTTTGTCGGTTTGGCGTTCGGCACATTCCTCTTACGGCTCAAAAATTGCGAAACAAATTTCAATTTAATTTCGGCAAAGATAGAGGAACGAAATGCCATCGCGAAGCTTTTTAATCCTATTCTGCAAGCTCTGTCGAAGGGCATACTGAATTCACGACTCTACAATTTGTCTCTTGTTAGCCGCTAGCGGCAGATTCACGCAATCTTTGGTTTGCACGCGCGAATCGTCTACCCGCTAGTTTTGTTTATTTATAATAACAATACTATCACTATGGAAAATAATTCTTTTTTCTCAAAATTCACTCCTAAACAAGGTTTTTTTATTGGCATTGGGGCCGCGCTTTTGTTGTTCTTTGTTATTGGATTCTTCGTCTTATTTACCGTCGTTCTCCGTGGTGGCGATTTATCACTGGGCAAAAGTAGGGCCTCGAATAATCAACCGGTTGCGGTAACCCCGACAGCAGATGATCTTGTACCGCAACCGAGCGGCGAAATTCGCCTGGCCGCAGTAACGGACAAAGACTGGATCAAAGGGAAAAAGAACGCAAAAGTATCAATCATAGAATTCTCCGACACCGAGTGCCCGTTCTGCAAGAGTTTTCATCCAACCATGCAACGTCTTATCCAAGAATATCCAAATGATGTGAGCTGGGTATATCGGCATTTCCCTCTGACTTCAATTCATCCTAAAGCCCCGAAGGAGGCCGAAGCAACCGAATGCGCGGGCGAACTTGCTGGGAATGATGGTTTTTGGAAATACCTTGACCGGCTTTTTGAAGTTACGCCGGCCAATAACGGTCTTGACCCGGCGCAACTGCCGCAAATTGCCGAAGATGTCGGTATCAACCGCAAAAAGTTTGAAGAGTGCTTAAACTCTGGCAAGTATGCACAAAAAGTGCAAGATCAGGTCAATCAAGCCGTGGCCGCTGGCGGTCAAGGCACGCCCTATTCCGTCGTTGTGCTGGGTGACCAAAAAATTCCGGTGTCTGGCGCGGTGCCCTTTGCCCAGCTCAAAACGATTATTGATTCGGCATTACAAAAGTAGGCATGAAAAATAACGCCCTTGCCCATTCATTCAAAGAAGTTTTTCGGCAGCCGCGCTATGTTGCTTTAGCGTTTATTTTGGGCTCAGTGATTGGAGCCAGCATTGTCTGGTTGTCGAGTTACCGGCTTATATGGTTTACCCTGACCTCTGATATTTTCGATTGGCCGGCAAGGTTAAAAATACTTTGGACA
>CAYILY010000036.1:0-7243 GCA_964364395.1 uncultured Gammaproteobacteria bacterium
TAACTAACAAGGAACTTGAGAAAATAGAAAAATCGGGAATTAAATAAAGTAGCATGTTTACGACGTGCTAACCCAACAAGCTTTTTTGTTTATACACAGTTCGAACATCCTCTGCGACAAGTTTTTGATCTCAAATCTGGGATATAGATATACTCACTTTTCTGTTGTATGATGGTTCTAACGTTGTTCACGATGCGGAGCCATTCAAAAAGCGCTGTCTTCTGACAGCGCTTTTTGAATTGTCGCCAGTTAGGCAATTTTTTGTTCGGGAAATTTAAAATTACCCCAGTCGTATTTATCCGGATTAAAGCCTGCGCCGCAGGCGGTTTCAATCAAGGCCGTGCAAATTTGGTATGGGTCCAAATTCGCTCCCGGCCGGCGGTCTTCCAGATAGCCGCGGCCGGCGTTAGCTGTGGCCATGGGAATGCGCACCGAGGCCCCGCGGTCCGAAACGCCGTAGCGGAAATCATAAATGGAGCAGGTTTCATGCTTGCCGGTTAAGCGCAAATCATTCTCCGTGCCATAGACGCGGATGTGTTCTTTGTGGAAAGTTTTTAATTTTTCGCAGGTTTGCTTAATCACTTCCAAGCCGCCTTCCTCGCGCATGGATTTGATGGAAAAATTAGTGTGCCCGCCAGCGCCGTTCCAGTCGCCGGGCATGGGTTTGGGGTCGAGCTGGGCATAAACCTGGAACTCTTCGCCCAGGCGGTATAAGAGCCAGCGCGCGAACCAGAGCTGGTCCGCCACTTCCAAAGGCCCGAGCGTGCCGACTTGGAATTCCCATTGCGCGGGCATAACCTCGGCATTAATGCCGGAAATAGCCAAGCCAGCCTTGAGGCAGGCTTTTAAGTGCGCTTCCACCAACGGGCGGCCATGGACTTCGTCAAACCCGACGCCGCAATAATAGCGGCCTTGCGGGTGGGGGAAACCGTGCCTGGGCCAGCCCAAGGGCCAATCTTTGCGGTAGAGCGTGTATTCCTGCTCAATGCCAAAGAGCGGTTCATGGCCGCGGTACTGGTCGGCTACTTGGGCGAGTATATGGCGGGTGTTGGTTTTGTGCGGCGTGCCATCGGCATTAAAAACCTCGCACATCACCAAAATGTGCGGATCTTTGTTAATCGGGTCTGGCATAAAGGCCACGGGCTGCAAAGCGCAATCGCTAAAATTGCCCTCAGCCTGTTCGGTGGAGGAGCCGTCAAAGCCCCAGTCCGGGATGTCTTCGACCCGTTCCACCGGGCCGGTGATGACTTTGGTTTTGGAGCGGAGCTTGGATGTGGGCTGGCGGCCATCGAGCCAAATATATTCAGCCATGATCTTTCTGGGCATAAAACAGTCTCCATCTCCCTCCATTAAGTTTTTATATGCCTATTGTAGCTTAGGGCTTTGGAGCAGTCAAAAAGTCGTTGCGGACGCGTTTGGCATGGCGGTTTGGCATTTACTGGTTGCTAAGTTAAAGGTAGAATAGTATACTAATCTAGCTTATTATTAATCGTTTCATTATTATGAGTGACGGAATATTCTCCAAACTTTCGCCCAAGGGTGGTTTTTTTGCTGGTTTGGGCGCGGCTTTGACCCTGTTCTTTGTGGTGGGTTTTTTCGTGTTATTAGCCATGGTTTTAAAGGATGATAAACCAGTGGCGGTGGCGCCGAGTGATTCAGTGGTGGCCGGCGACACTGCTCCCAAAAATATTCAAATTGAGCCGATTGGGGACGAAGATTATGTTAAGGGCAATAAAAACGCCAGCATATCGATTATTGAATTTTCCGATTTAGAATGCCCGTTTTGCAAGCAGTTCCATCCGTCTTTGGAGCAATTAGTGCGGGAATATCCGAATGACGTAAAATGGGCCTATCGCCATTATGACACTGGCTTGCATTCCAAAATGGTCAAAGAAGCCGAGGCTATAGAGTGCGCGGGCGAGATTGGCGGCAATGATAAGTTTTGGGAATTCATTACCAAGATTTTTGAAGTTTCCCCGACCAACGATGGCTTAGATTTGGCGGAACTGCCCAAGATCGCCAAAGCCATTGGCCTTAATGAAGGCAAGTTTAATACCTGTTTGAACTCCGGCAAATACGCGTCCAAAGTCCAGAGCCACACGGCCGCGGCCCAAGCCGCCGGCGCCCAAGGCACGCCTTATGCCGTGATTTTAGCCGGCGACCAGAAAATCCCGGTGGGTGGGGCTGTGCCTTACAGCCAGTTGAAATCTTTTGTGGATTCAGTTTTAAATAAATAACCTCACCCCGACCCTCTCCTTAGTAAGGAGAGGGAGGCTATGCGAGTATGTATAAAAAGAAGAAACAGGCCATCAAAAAACACCGGAAAAAGCGCGGGAAAAAGGTTTCCAGCCTGCGCAACCGATAAGTCAGAACCGCCGATAGGCCGCTGATAGGCACAGATTTACACAGATGGGGAAAGATAACCCATCTGTGTTTTTTGTTTTATCCGCGTTATCAGGTTAATCTGTGGAAATCTGCGGTTCGGACTTTTCTCCGTGGTCGATTTTGTGGTATAATTTAGTTATGCGCGACCGCGTTTTATTAAGATTATATCGCTTATTTTTTCAACAAAAGAAAATAGCCGCTGTTTTGTTAACGGCCGGGCTGGGAATTTTTGTGTTTTTACTTCCGGTTCAAGCCGCCTTTGCTGACACGATTGCCAATTTAGTGGGGAGTTTGCTGGCTAATATCGCCCAGATTATGGTGGAGCTGGTCGGCAAGCTATTTTTGGTGTTAATCCAAATTTTGCTGGCAGTCACGCAGTATAATGATTTTATCAACGCCCCGGCCGTCACCAAGGCCTGGGTTTTGATCCGCGATTTTGCCAACATGGCGTTTTTGGTGATTTTTATTGCCATTGCTTTTGCCACGATTTTAGGCATAGAAAAATACGAATACAAGCAATTATTGCCCAAATTGCTTTTTATGGCAGTGCTGATTAACTTTAGCCGCACCATCTGCGGTTTGGTTTTGGACGCGGCCCAGGTGGTAATGATGACTTTTGTGAATGGTTTTAAAGACGTGGCCGCCGGCAATTTAATCCGCAGTTTTGGCTTGACGGATTTGCTGACTTTAAACGCCGGCTCCAGCATCACCGAGCCGCGGCCCGTGGATAATACCAGCTTGGCCATTGCCTCGATTTTGGCTTTGGTGATTTTGGTGATTTCCGCTTTAGTGGTGGGCGTGATTGTGGCGATATTTTTAATCCGCATTATTTATTTGTGGATTTTAGTGATTCTTTCGCCTTTGGCTTTTCTCATGGCCGCCACGCCGGGCATGAGCGGCAAATTCAGCGAATGGTGGGGGCAGTTTATTAAATACGCCATGACGGGCCCGATTTTGGCGTTTTTCCTCTGGCTGTCGTTTTCGATTATGGCTTCGGTTAGCCCCACGGAAAATTTGGCCCAATCGAGCGGTTTTGGGAATCTTGACCCGGAAAATAATATCAGCGTGGCCATTACCACTATTTCGTCATCTGGTAATTTGCTTAGCTTTTTTATTGCCATTGCTTTGTTGATCATGTCTTTGTCGGTGGCGCAAAGTTTGGGCGTCAAAGGTGGGCAACTGGCGGGTTCGGCCTTATCAAAAATCCAGAGCGGGGGAGTAAAACTGGCCAAGATTGGCGCTTTGGGTGTGGCCAGTGGCGGGCTCCTTGCGGGCGGGGCCATGGCTTTGGGATTAGGCACCAAATTCGGGCGCAGAAAATTGGACGATTGGGTAACGCCGTCATTAACTAAATATCCGGCTAAGGCTTTAAGCAGAGCAGCCAAGGCGGTTGGTTTAGGCGACACTCGCTTTGGCAAAGGCGTCGGAGCTTTAGCGGAAACAGGTACAAAATTCCGGGTAATAAGCGCTGGCTGGAAGGCCCGTAAAGAAAAGCGTGAAAAAGAACGGACCGTGACCGAGGCGGGCGCGGCGCAGGATCTTTTTAACGGGGTCATAGACGGTAAAAAAACTAAATATGCTTCCCGCAATCAAGCGGCTTTGATTCATTCTGAAGAGAAAGATCAGCATGAAAATACCAGTGGCACGACGGAAGAATATTTAGAAATATTGAAAAATGGGACGGAAATAGAGCAAAAGGCCGCTTTATTAAATTTGGCCAAACAGAACGATTGGAACAGCGCTAATTTAGATCCGGAAATAGGCGAAAAGGTACAGTCGCGATTAATTGCTGATTTAAGAAAAGGCATTGGCGAGAGCGCTGATAAAGAGATAAGTGCTATTTTGGCGTTGAGTAAATCAATTTCCGAAAGAGAACAGCCGGTCGCTGAGAAAGGTGAGGCGGCGGTTCAGGCGGAAATCGATGTCAAAGCCGCTGAAGATGAATTAGCAATCGTCCGCCAAGGCGGCGATGCCGCCGCCGTAGCCAATCAAGAACAGGTCGTGGTGCTTGCCAGAACAAAAGCTAATGACGCCCAACAAGATTTCGCAACTTCCCAGCAAGCGCTGGAGACGCCGGAGTTTAAGAAAGACAAGGAAGACGCAAGCAATCGTTTGAGTAAGCTTAATAGGAATGAACGGGCATTATATAAATATCAGCGCTATAAGTTTGTAGACAGCGACCGTCACAAAGAAGCTCTGGTGAAAACCATGTTTGGCGAGAACCCGTTGACCGCCGATTATATGGCTGAACTCGGGCAAATTGGCCTGAAATCCGGAGCCATGGGCGCTTTTGGCCTGAGCCGATTCAATTCCGAGAGCGGCGAAGTGGAATTCACGCAAACCCAAACCGATGAGGGCATGACCAAGCACTTAGACGCTTTGATGAGCAAGTTCCGCAATATGAAATCCGGTGAATTATTAAATATCCACCCTACGGTTTTTCGCGACGAAATTATCGATGAAAACGGCACGCATCGTTACGACGAGGAAATAACCGAAGCCGGCAAGCAATGGATATCCCAGGCGCAACAATATTTTACGGAAAGAAACATCGGTAACATCCGCCAGGATACGGTGGCGGCCTTGACCGGCGTGCATATTAATAAATACCAGACAGGGTTGCGTAGCCTTGATCCCAAGAAGCAAATTGAGGCGCAACGGGGATTTTATGCCGCTATGCTTGCTGGTTTTGAGAAAGATTTATTGCCGATGTTAAGCGTGGATGCTGCTAAAAATTTCAAAGCCGCGCTCGATAGATATAATCCCGACAAACCACCCGCCAAGGAGGAACCCAAAAAAGAAGAACCATACGATCCGGGCGAGGCCGCTGATTAATTTGACGCAAGATTATGCTTATTTCTTATTTGCAAAATTTAAATCCCTATCAAGAATTGATAAAATTTGATCAGTTATTGGTTGATTTACCGGCTGATTTAACAAGCCAAAAAACTTTATTAGAATTTCAGGTGCGATCGGCTTTAGCGGTTAAATATAACCAAGTTGGACCGGCTTATAAGTTGCTTAAACGGTTACAGGCGGAGTTATTTAAACAAAACCAGGCAATTCAAGATCAATACGAGCCGATTTTGGTTTGGCTGCAATACGCGGCCCTGCCGGATTTAACCATTGGCGAATTAGTGGATTTTTTTACGCAGTCTAATTTCACCATTATTTTACAAGACGAAGATTTTAATGATTTGGCGGGGGTGTTGCGTCTTCGCTTAAGCTTGGTGGAGGACATGGTTGAACGGGATGTTTGGCGCGAAAAAATTTATAACGCCATGCATGAAAATAAAAAATTTATCATGGAGTTTTCCAGTTCGTCTAACAAAAATACAACCCTCGCTGATTGGTTTAAATTATACGACACTAATGTAGGCTTAGACCCGGCCGAAAGTATTGCCACGGCTGAATTTAATAATCAATACGCCATTGCTTTTAAGTTAAGTGAGGCCGGCAAGACTTTGTGGAAGCGATTGGTGGATTTTTATGAATATGTAAAATTGTCTTCGTCTGCCGCGCTGGGCTTTGAAGAAGATGTAATTGTGGTCGGCAATGATAAAACTTATTTGTTAAGTAACGGAGAACAATTTGATTTATCGCGTATCGAAAGCGAATTAAAGCCGCTGGCCCCTGTTTTATTGTCTGCGCCATTGCCAGCCGTTGCCCTTGCGAGTGCGATCCAGTCGGGCACGGTTTTGCCAGCTTTGCCGGATATTATCCAGCAAGCCCAAGACCAGCTTATAGCCACCGACGGTGAAGCGGTTAAAGTTATTGCCGAATTTCAGAAAAATTTAGGGAGCGCTAATGTTTTGGGTTCAGTTGGTTCATTGTTGCTCCTCGCGCAACTGCGCCGTTTGGATGATATTTTATCAGATGTACCGGCCTTCCGCACATTAGTGGTGCAGGACTTAGAAAAGACTGGCCAAGCCGTGCAAAAAGACGGTTTGCAAGCCCAGCCTAATGCCCCGCAATTTCTAGCGCGATTTTTAAAAATTGTTTTACAAGATAATTTGCATATTAATCCCGCGGAAGCCGTATCATTTGGCGGCCGGCTCGGCGAACTTATGGCCTTAGAAGGTGAAGGCTACCGGAAAATGGTAGCTATTGATGAGCGCGGCCAGGCCAAATGGAATATATAAAATGTGTTATAATAAAAAGACAAAAAGAAAAGTGTTTATTGCCGTTTGTCATTCCCGCGAAGGCGGGAATCCAGGAAAATAATATTATTGTCTGGATTCCGGGTCAAGCCCGGAATGACACTAAAAACAAAACATGAGCATAACGAGTTTTACAGGTGAGCAACTACTCCAAAGTGGAAATTTAGAAGCTATCAAAAAAGAAGCTGATTTAATATTGCAAAACCACGATGTGGCCGCGGCCTGGCAGGCGAGCCGGCATATTAAAATGCAGTTAGCCGCCTTGCCCGGGGATAAAGTCCAAGACGTTTTATCGGCTTACCGCGCTTTGACCGCGAGTTTAAAAGCTTTGTCTTTGCCGCTTTTGGGCTGGGATGAGGTAAAAAATTTAATCAGCAATAATTTGCCTTTTTTGGACAGTAAATACGCGCCAGTATTGGGTGCTGGGTTAAAGGCCTGGCTGGCTACGCAAACTGACGCGGATAAAGAAGTTCGCCGCGCGGAATTATTAAAATTATTGCCCCCGGCGAGCCCGCTGGCTTTGTCTTTAACAGCTTTGGCCGCGCCGGAGGTAAAAATAGCGCCCCGGGCGGCGGCCGTGGTTGGCGGTGAATTGTTTGATAAAGAAGAAAGCCAAGAATTAGCCAGCCATGCCCAAAAAGTCAGCGCCATTGGCGGGGGCGGGAATCGGCTGACTCACCCAGCCTCGCACCGGATTG
>CAYILY010000037.1:0-7185 GCA_964364395.1 uncultured Gammaproteobacteria bacterium
TCAGGCGCGCTTTCTTGGGGAAAATCTCCTAATTCTACCTGGATAGTGCCCTCCATGTGGTTAATTGAAGCCACGCGGCCGCTAAATTCACGATTTTTAAAAGGCTGGCCGCCATGATATTTGCTTGTATCGCTTGACTTTAATGTCACATAAGCGGGTTCTTTGTCTTGAGAACTCTCTGATTTAGTATCAGGGGTTATTTTTTGCTCTTCTGGTACTGGCATAAAAAATTATTTTAATGGCACCCCCTCCGCGGTTAAAGTTGGGGTGACCGCTTGCTTGCCTAATTGCAGGCGGTGATTAATATCTGCTTCTATAATAGACTTTTCCACGCCATACTTCAAGCGGGAATATTCCTTTAATTTAGCCACCCTTTCCCCATTCCCGCGCCCTGGCGGATAAGTTTGCATTTGGAAGGGCTTGGCCGGGGCATTGTCTATCAGGAGTTTAATATAAGCGTGGTATTTATCCACATTAATGACATCATACTCATTAAACACGGGCGCGAACTCCTTGGCAATCAACTCCGCGTCCTCCACGCCAATTTTAAACGAGACCAATGTCCCCACATTGCCAAACACCGCGTCGCGGATTTTGGTGTCATTATTCTGCACCAGCTGCCCCACGTACTGATGGGCAATAATCAAGTCCAAACGATATTTGCGCGCTTCGGAAAGAATAGTGGCAATGGAATCAGTGACGAAATTTTGGAACTCATCAATATATAAATAAAAATCGCTGCGCTGGTCTTCCGAGAGTTCCGCGCGCGTCATGGCCGCCATTTGCAGTTTGGCCACAATAATTAAGCCCAACAAAGCACTATTGACTTCGCCGGTTTTGCCTTTGGCTAAATTAATCAGTAAAATCTTTTTATTATCCATGACCTCGCGGAAATCAAACGCGCTCTGGGGCTGGCCGATGATATTGCGCATCATTTCGTTTTCCACGAACCGGCCGACTTTGGAAATCAAATAACCCAGCATCTCGGATTTGTGGAAATCCGAAGTTTTGGCCATTTCCTGCTCCCAAAACTGGCGCACATTCGGATCGGTCAGCTTGGCGATTTTATATTTTTGGTAAGCCGGGTCCGTAAACATGCGCGGAATATCCACAATCGTGCCCGGGTTTTCCTTATCCGCCATCAAGGTGAGCATAACATTGCGCATATTATGCTCAAACATGGGGCCAATCATTTCCGGCGGGAAAAGTTTCATAAAAATAGCGATCATTTCCTGCACCGCAAAATCCTTTTGGCTGTCGACTTTATATTCCAGCATATTTAAACCCATGGGCCGCTCCATGTCCGAAGGGTCGAAATAAATTACATCCTCCAACCGGTTATCCGGCACATTTGAGAGAGCGTCATCCACTAAATCGCCATGCGGGTCGATGACACACACCCCGCGCCCGGCTTCCATGTCTTGTTTGACCATATTGCCAATGAGCACCGATTTACCCACGCCAGACTTACCAATAATGTATAAATGGCGCCTGCGGTCGCCTTCTTTGAGGCGGACAATCGTGTCTTCATTGCGGTAAAAATTGTGCCCCAAAATTATGCCGTCTTTAGGCATATTAACCGGCGCGCCGGCCAGCTTGGCCTGCAGCCATAAAATATTCGGGGTCTCGGTGGTGGGAATCGGAAAATGGAAAAGCGAAGACATTTCCTCGGTGTTTAAAACCAGACGCCCGCGTTCCACGAAATTGCGATAAATAAAATCATGCAAAAACTTTTTTAAATTGCGCGGTTTAACGCGTTTAAAGCCGTTGGCATATTCAAACCCGCCGTACTGGCTGAACGAATCCGCGAGGCCCGCCAATTCGCGCTCGGCCCGGACTTGGCTCTCCGCCGAAACCACTAGGCGAATATTCACGTCAAAACCCATTTTCGAACTTTTCTGCTGCACCCGCGCCACGGCTTCTTCGTCGAACTTGGAAAGCGGGCTCATGCTCCGGCCTTGCTCTTCTTTGCTTTTTTGCCGCTTGCCGATTATCGTGCGCACTACCATCATGGGGATATTGGAACCTACAATTTTCACGGCTTCAGAAAGCTTTTTGCCTTGCCGCACTTCGCGCGCCAGTTTATTGCCTGGCCCATGCCAGCGCGGGTGGGCACTGCGTACTACATACTGGATAGCCGCACCGCCAGAAGTTCCCCTCCTGCCCGAGGAGGGGTCAGGGGTGGTGGGAGAGTCCCGAAACTTTGACAAAGCATTAGTTAAGGCTGAAAGCGGATCGGTTTCCACTTCCATGTAAGTTTTAATCGGGAAAAAGAAAGATTTTTTAAAACGCAAACCCAAGGCCGCCACCGCGCACTGGGGATTGAAAATATTATAATCCTCGCGCTCCTCGATAAAAGCGTCGTGGTATTGCGCCTGGATTTGCTGTTCCGCGAACTGGCGCATATGTTCGGGAATGGTCAGATAAAAAGAAATTACGCCTTCATCCGCCACAATTTCAAAAGCAAAATGGTCATGCCGCCCCAGCCACCAGGCCGTCCAGCCCCGCTCCGCCCGCAGTCCGGCCAAATTAGCCATAAAACTTTCCGTGGGCGCGATTAACTGCTTGGGCTCCTTGGGCTGGGACTGGTTTTCTATTTGCAAAGATTCTTTGGGTAGAAGCACGCGCAAAGTTATCATTTCAAAAGGATTGAAGCGATTATAAAGCTGGCGCGTGAAAAAACGGATGATACGGAGCAACACCCACAACAACACCAAGCCAATTATTATATATAGAATTTGTTGCAGAACCATATTTATTCTCGCCGTTTCATGGCCAATATTTTATCGGTTTTTATTTTAGATTCTTGTTCCAAGAAAAAACTGTTGACTCCCGGGATTTTATGGAGCCAGGCGCGAATGAGCTGCAAAACTTTTTTGGCCACTTCTTTGCCGCTTTGCAATAAGGCTTCAATTTTGTTAGCCGTAATTTCCCCTTCGGTTTTAACTATTTGTTTGGTTTTGGGGTCTAGATTTATGTAAATTTCTTCCAGGCCGCTGGCCATCACCTTTTCAATAACTTGCAGTTCTTCGGATTTAGTTTGCGGATGCTCCACCCGTTCGCTGGCGGGAATAACATGGCTTTGAACCGCTGCCGGCGCGCGGCTCGGGGCTTCGGCCTTGGTTTCAGCCGGCTTTTCTACGGCTGGCTGAATCTCCAAAGCCTCTTGGATTTCCGCGGCTCGGGGAGCCTCGGGATTAGCCATGGGCACTTCAGGAGATGATTCTTGTTTTTGTTTTAGAAAATCCGGCATACTACAGCGATACTAAATTAATACGAAACATACGAAAAATACGAACTATTCGTATGGGCGCTTTCGTGTACCCGAGGCCGTAGGCCGAGGTTGCGCTTTTCGTATGCTATTATACCACGATTTGACCAATACCATAATATCTGCTAATATCCACGGAGTAATTATTTCTATTATTATCTATGGCTCATAAAAAGGCAGGGGGATCGACAAGTAATGTACGCGATTCAAAAGGCCAGCGCCTGGGCGTTAAGCTCTATGGCGGCGAATTCGCCAAGCCGGGCATGGTCATTATCCGCCAGCGCGGCAACCGCTATTTCGCGGGTTTGAACGTCCGCAAAGGCAAAGACGATACCTTGTTCGCCGTGGCGCAAGGCTTGGTGGCCTTTAAACGCAAAATGCGCCGCACCTTTACCGGCGCTTTGAAGAAACGGGTGGAAGTGAATGTGGTGGCTAAATAAATTATACACATAATCTTGACAAAACCAATAAATCTGCTATACTAATTTTAACGCTAGTATGACTCTACTTCACGGGTCACAAATCTAGGTGTCAACAAAAAGAGCCTTTCAACAAGGCTCTTTTTGTTTTATAATTTCTGTGTGTGGACTCGGGCCCGTGATGTATAAAGTAACATACTAGCATTGACACCTAGCTAAGCGGGTGCAAGTCCCGCCGGGTCCACACTAATTTTAAATTAAAAAAGAAGGACGGGGTCGACTGAACGACCTCGCCCTTTTGGATTGCTGGGTTTAAACCCGGAACAAAACCTCGCATCGCTGTTCAACAGCGATCAAAGCCAGGCGGATGGCATCGATCTTTTCATCATCCGCCATAAACGATGCGCTAGCCAAAGGCGTGGCCGCTTCCGCAAAGCGTCTGACGATCGCCGCCTTCATCTGATCTCTAAAGTATTTCCTCCACTTTGACACATCAAAACAAATGTCCCCAAAAGACACAGCCTGCTGCATTGAACCGCAATCGTAGACAGGATCACTGTCCCAACACTCCCGATTGAACACCACTCGGGTGGTGGCCAAATGAGAGTTAAAATTGATCTCAACCCGCTCCAAGAAAGGCCAGAACTCCGGAGACTGAGATATTTGTGTTTGGATCCTGCGTACTGCTTGCCATTGCTCTTCGTTCAACTCCCGATCAAATTCAAAAGCAACTTCCGGCTTACAGACTAGCATGGCCTTTACCTCCTTGATTGTAAAACTGCGCTACCAGCAATTTGCTGGATGATTTTAGTTTAAATATTATCCAAGCACAAATAAAAACTTCTGTCAAACGAACCAACGCTAGACTCTTTTCTCTGCTTCATCATAAACCACTGACCGCAATAGTACTATTTCCAAGCTTTTTCGTGAGAAATATAATGCGCGTTTTTACTATTATTAAAAACCAAACACGCCCCGACAAAATCGCGGAACAGCGGATGTGGGCGCAAGGGGCGGGATTTGAATTCCGGGTGGAATTGCACGCCCACAAACCAGGGGTGGTTCTCAAGCTCTACAATTTCCACAATCCTATCATCCGGGGAAGTGCCGACAATTTTTAAACCCGCATCTTCAATCTGCTTGCGGTATTTATTATTGAATTCATAACGGTGGCGGTGGCGCTCTTCAATGTGGCTTTGGCCATAGGCCGCGTAAACTTTGGTACCATTGCTTAATTTAGCCGGCCAGGCTCCTAACCGCATAGTCGCCCCATAATCGCGCTGTAGCAGCCTTTTTTCCTGGTCTGGCATAATGTGGATAACCGGATGTTTGGCTTTAGGGTCAATTTCCGTGGAACTGGCATCTTTAATACCAGCCACATGGCGGGCTATTTCCACGGTGGCTAATTGCATGCCATAACACAAACCAAAATATGGAACCTTGTTTTCGCGGGCATATTGGATGGCCTGGATAATGCCCTCAATGCCGCGGCTGCCAAACCCGCCCGGCACAATAATGCCGGCCGCGCCTTGCAGGTGCTTGGCTGGGCCATCGGACTCGATTTTTTCGGAATCTACCCAGCGCAGTTTGACTTTGACATTATGGTGCCAGCCCGCGTATTTCAATGATTCTATCACCGACAAATAAACATCCGCTAACACGTAATCGCCGGTGGAAAAATATTTGCCCACCATGGCAACCACCACTTCGTCTTTTACGGCTTTCACAGTTTGCGCCAGTTTAATCCAATCGGATAAATCATTATGCTTGGCCTTTAAGCGCCAGTGTTTTAAAATCCGGTCCGCGAAATGCTGTTTGTCGAACTCCAAAGCCACGTCATAAACTGATTCTAAATCCGGGTTGGAAATAATATCGTCCCCGTCCATATTGCAGAATAAAGCCAGCCGTTCTTTGCGCTTTTTATCCAGCGGCCGCTCGGCGCGGGCGATTAAAAAATCCGGCTGGATGCCCATGGAGTTTAAAATACGCACCGAAGTTTGCATGGGCTTGGATTTCATCTCCCCCACGGTCGGCGGGGTGGGCAAATAGCCGACATGCACATGGAGCACGCCTTCTTTGTTGCGCAATTTCATGATGCGCGAGGCTTCGTAATAAAATATATTCTGGTATTCCCCGGCCGTGCCGCCCAACTCGATAATCACAATATCCGCGCGGCTCTTTTTGCCGGCCTCTTTGATGCGGCCAATAATTTCGTCGCATAAATGCGGAATCGCTTCCACATCCTCGCCTTGGTATTCAAAATTGCGTTCGCGCTGGATAACGGTTTGATACACCGCGCCCATGGTCATAAAATTGGCGCGCGACAGCGAAGCATCTAAAAATCTTTCATAGGTGCCGATATCCTGGTCGGTTTCAATGCCATCATCGCACACAAAAACCTCACCATGTTCGGTGGGGCGGATGGTGCCGGCATCGACATTTAAATAATTCTCGCATTTTATAGGACAGACGCGATAACCCTTGCTTTGCAAAAGCTTGGCTAGAGACGCGGCCGCGATGCCCTTGCCCACCGAGGACATAACGCCGCCAGAAACGAAGATGTAGTTAGTTTTGGACATTTACGTTAAATTTAACCCTCTCCCCGCCCCCCAAGTTTAGCACAACACCGTGCTGACCCAAAGTTTTAATGTGGTGGGGCAAATCGAGCTGTTTGGCATCGATTTCCACTTTCTTACGCTTTAAAATCGTCGCCGCAATCGCCTGCCGATCAATACCACCGAATAATATGCCTTCCGGATTGGCGGTAGCGCGGATGAGGATTGATTGTCCGCTTAAAATATCATGCAACTTATGGCGTTTTTTTACCAACTGTTCCTTTTGTTTAGCCTTCTTCTGTTTTTCTTGTTGAACTTCGCGGAGCGCGCCCTCGGTTGCCTCGCGGCCCAAACCCTTGGCCAAAATAAAATTACGGGCATAGCCGGGGTTGACGTCGATGACATCGCCGGGATTTCCTAGCTTAGGGACTTGTTTAATTAGTATGATGCGCATAAATATGCAAATAACCAAATTCCAAAGGAACTTCTTGTTGTCATTCCGGCCTTGAGCCGGAATCCAGTTTCTTGATTAAGAGTGGATCCCGCATCAAGTGCGGGATGACATAAACAGGTTTTGGTTATTGATGTTTTCCTGGTGATTGGAGATTGGTTATTGGTGATTTTTAAGGTATTCCATCGCCCGGTCTAATTGCGGATCTTTACTATTGGAATAATCTTCCGGCGTTAATTTAACCTCTTCATCCGGAGCAATGCCTTCTTTATCTATGGAACGGTCGTGCGGAGTATACCACTTGGCAATCGTAAATTTAACGCTCGAACCATCCGGCAATTCTTCCAGCACCTGCACCGAGCCTTTGCCAAAAGTTTTCTCGCCAATCACGTAAGCCAAACCATAATCCTGCAGGGCGCCGGCCACAATTTCCGAAGCCGAAGCACTGCCGCCATTGGTTAACACAACGGTGGGAATTTTGCTGAATAC